>NZ_QSOO01000030.1:0-32393 GCF_003436255.1 Bacteroides sp. D20
GGAGCGGCAATGTTCGCGGCAGTTGCCGCAGGGGTGTACAAGGATATCAATGAGGCGACAAGGCATATGGGGTCGGACATCGAGGCTGAATACCGGCCGGATGAGAAAAGAGCCCTCATCTACGAAAAACTATACAAGAAATATCTTGAACTGGCAAAACTTGCTGAAACCATTAACTAAGTATATAAACCAATTAATTTATTTAAACCATGAAAATCAAATTTTTTATTTTAGCAGCCTTATGTATGGCAACTATAAGCATTTACGCTCAAAATTTTAATGGACTTGACATGAATATGGGTAATTTATATCGCTTATCCAATGCCAAGACACGTTCCATCAGCCCTGAAAACTTTACAGGTGAGAAAGGTAAAGGTGGTATGGCTGATCCAATTACAGATAAAGAAAAAATAAATCAAGCTAATGCACATCATGCAGCTAAAACTTTAGGGCAAGGCTGGAAAGTCAATCCTTATGTAAACATTGGCCCTAACGAAACTTTTACTTTAGCAGAAATCGAAGGCCCTGGTTCTATACAACAAATTTGGATGACACCAACAGGTGAATGGAGAAAAACAATTATTCGCTTTTATTGGGATGATGAAAAAGAACCTTCTGTAGAGTGCCCTATAGGTGATTTTTTCTGCAGTGGTTGGGGACTATATTCTCCATTAAGTTCATTAGCAGTTTGTGTAAACCCTGGTAGTGCGTTCAATTGTTATTGGCAAATGCCTTTCCGCAAAAAATGTAAAATTACAATGGAAAACATTGACCCCAATAATGAAATGAGAGTTTATTACCAAATAAACTACACTTTAACAGAAGTTCCTGAGGATGCAGCTTATTTTCATGCACAATTCCGTCGCTCAAATCCTAATATAAATTCTGACCATGTATTGGTTGATGGTATTAAAGGTAAAGGACAATACGTTGGTACATATATTGCTTGGCAAGTGAATAATAACGGTTGGTGGGGTGAAGGTGAAATTAAATTCTTCATGGATGGTGATAAGAAATTTCCGACAATCTGCGGTACTGGTACAGAAGATTACTTTTGCGGATCTTACAACTTTGAAAATAAAACGACGCATCAATATGAAGAATTCACTACTCCTTATGCAGGATTACATCAGATTATTCGCCCAGATGGAGTTTATCGTTCACAACAACGTTTTGGCATGTATCGTTGGCACATACTTGATCCAATCCGTTTTGAAAAGGATTTAAAAGTTACAATTCAAGATCTTGGATGGCGTAACGACGGCCGATATCTCGATCAGAAATCAGACATTTCTTCTGTTGTATTTTGGTATCAAACTGAACCACATGCTAAATTTCCAACATTACCTTCAGTAGACGATCTAGAAATTGTACGACCTTTTTAAAATACTCTGAGAAATATATAATTATTTATCTAAACATTTTATCACTTTGAATCTATGCTAAATTTTTATCAAAAAAGGACTTTGTCCAATACAATTCGACTAATGACAATATTATATATGTTATGCATATGTCAATTAGCTATTGCACAAACCAAAAACTTCCAAGGTGTCGTAAAAGATGCAAAAGGCAACACATTACCAGGAGTTACAATATTGGAAACTGGCACCAGTAATGGAGTTTCAACAAATATTGACGGAATATTTGAGATAAAATTAAGACCTGGCAGTACATTAACAGTAAGTTATATTGGATACATTACTCGCACCATTCCAACTAACGATAAAACTACTTTTTTAAACATCATTCTTGAAGAAGATGTATTTCAGCTTGATGATGTGGTAGTGGTAGGTTATGGTTCCATGAAAAAAGGTGAAGTAACCAGTGCTATTACATCAGTAAAAAAAGACGATTTTCTTGCCGGGATGGTAAAAAGTCCCGAACAACTCCTTCAAGGAAAAGTAGCAGGTCTTCAACTTTCAAATTATACTGGTGATCCTGTATTAGGACTCGAAATGACTATTCGAGGTGTTAATTCATTATCTGGTAATACTAGTCCATTGATCGTTATTGACGGAATTCCAGGTGGTAGTTTAACAGCTATTTCAAGTGAAGACATAGAATCTATAGATGTGCTAAAAGATGGTTCTGCAGCTGCTATTTATGGTACTCGTGGTACAAATGGTGTCATTGTAATTACTACCAATCGTGCTAAAGCGACTAAACTTTCCATGGAGTATAATGGATCTATCTCATTTGAAACATTTGCAAAACATGCTGATATGTTAACAGCCAATGATTATCGTAGATTAACAGA
Organism: Bacteroides sp. D20; assembly: GCF_003436255.1. Lineage (NCBI taxonomy): Bacteria > Pseudomonadati > Bacteroidota > Bacteroidia > Bacteroidales > Bacteroidaceae > Bacteroides > Bacteroides sp. D20. Next base: position 2,261 of record NZ_QSOO01000030.1, read on the forward strand.
TGATCCTGATTTTCCAGGTATTCAAGATGAGGGAACTACCACTGATTGGGTGGACGCTATTAGTCGTACAGCTATCAGCCACAATCATTTTCTTTCTTTGAAAGGTGGTAGCGCTGAATCCAATTACGTAGCTTCCATAGATTATCGCAAACGTGAAGGTGTCATTCGTCATACAGATCGTGAATCTATTACAGCTAAAATAGGTCTAAATCATAATATGTTCAATAATAAATTACGCTTTCAATTCAATATCAATGATAGTTATGTCACCCAACAACGTGCATGGTATGCAGCCTATTTAAATGCTTTATTAGAAAATCCTACCCGCCCTATCTATGATGAAAATGGAAATTATACGGAATATAAAGTAAATCTTAAACCTTATAATCCGGTTGCCATGATTAATGAAGAATATGATGTAGAAGGATACAATCAATTAATGATGAGCGGGAAAATAACTTTATCACCAATTGAAGGTCTTAATCTAAGTGTGATGGGAGCTATGCAACGTTTTGATCGCATGGAGAATAAAAGCAATACATTTAAACATATGACTACTGTGGTAAACGGAGATTATGGTAATGTTTGGAATTGGGCTGATAATACAATGCAAAAGAATTTAGAATTGGTAGGTGATTATACCAAATCATTAGGTTTACACAATCTAGGTGCCATGATAGGTTATAGTTACCAAGATGATGATGCTAAAGGTATATATCAATGGGCAAAAGATTTTCCAACAGATATGTTTGGACCTTGGAATATTGGTTCTATGAATGATATGAAGGATAATAAGGCAGCTATGACCAGTTATAGAAATACTCATAAACTAATTTCATTTTTTGGTCGATTGACTTATAATTACAATGAAAAGTATATGTTTATGGCCAGTTTACGCCGTGAAGGTTCATCACGCTTTGGAGATAACCATAAATGGGGTTGGTTTCCTGCTATATCAGCAGGATGGCGCATTAGCAAAGAGAATTTTATGCAAGATATCCAATGGTTAGATGACTTAAAAGTTCGCATAGGTTATGGCGTTACAGGTAATGAAGTCACATCTAATTTACTATCCATGTATTTGTTAAATTATGGTGGATATGCATATATTAATGGAAAATGGACACAAGGTGCAGGTCCATACCAAAATCCTAATCCCGATTTAAAATGGGAAACGAAGAGTGAGTTAAATTTGGGACTTGATTTTTCATTCCTAAAAAATAGACTTTCTGGTTCTATTGATATTTATCACCGTGAAACTTCAGATCTACTTTCTACCTATGAAGTACCAACTCCACCTTACATTGTATCAAGTATGATGGCAAATGTTGGAAAAATTAGAAATCAAGGCATCGAATTGTTATTAAGTGGTACTCCTATTAAAACACGCGATTTACGTTTTGACATTACAGGAACATTTTCCTATAACAAAAATAAAATCATTTCTTTATCAAATGGACTTTATCAAAAAGATTATTGGTATGAAGGAGCTACCGGTTCACCAATTCAAACCCATACTCACATAGTAAGAGAAGGTGATCCCGTTGGTAATTTCCATGGTTTCCAGACTCATAGTCTTACATCTGATGGTTTATGGATGGTATATGGTGCTGATGGTCAACCCAAATTATTGACTGATGCTGATGATGGCGACAAAAAAGTTATTGGTAATGGTATTCCAACAACTTATGGAAGTCTAAATTTAGCATTAAGCTATAAAGGTTTCGACGTATCTGTTATGTTCCGCGGTGCATTCAATTTTCAAGTCTTGAACCGCCAACGTATGCATTGGGAAACAACCTCACGTATTGGAGAAGGCAATCTACCTCGCTCAGTATTGGAAAAACCATTTGGTAGTAATTCATATGTAAAAGGTGCTCCTGCTATGCAAAGTTATTATGTAGAAGATGGTGATTATGTAAAATTGGATAATATAAGTGTTGGCTATACATTTAATCTTAAAAAACAAAAAGTCATTCAACGTCTTCGTCTATATGTAGCAGGCAATAATTTACTCACAATGACTGGTTATAAAGGACTAGATCCAGAAGTTAGTATTAAAGGACTTGCTCCTGGTGTTGAAGGATCTGGTGCAGGCGAGTTATATCCCACTACACGTCAGTTCACTGTTGGCTTAAATCTTTTATTTTAACCTTAAAAAATTACAGCAATGTTCAAAAAACAATATATTACTGGTGCATTTTTAGCTGTTATCTCTTTATTCAGTTCTTGTACCAATTTGGATGAAGAAATTTTTAGTAGCATCCCTGAAAAAGACTTTTATAAAACTGAATCTGAATTCTTGGCAGCCATGGTTCCCATATATTCCAGTATGCGTACCTTAACAGAACATTCAAACTGGTGGGATTTAGAAGAAACTACCGATGTTTGTGTTACTCCAGTTAAAAATCATGGCTTATGGTATGATGGAGGTATTTATATTCGCTTACACCAACATTCTTGGATGGAAGAAGATGCACATCTAAACAATATATGGAATGCATTATATTCAGGTGTCTCAAGTGCTAATAGAGTTCTTTACCAATTTGAAAATTCAACAATAGAAATGAATGGTAAAGAAAATTATATTGCAGAATTAAAAGTAGCTCGCGCATTTTATTATTACTTACTACTAGAAGCTTTTGGTAATGTTCCCATTATTGATCGATTTGATGTTCCTGATGGTTATTTACCAGCAACAGAGCCACGGTCTAAAGTTTTTGAATTCGTTGAGTCGGAATTAAAAAATAATATCAATAACTTAAGTGAAGATGTCTTAAACACCTATGGACGTTTTAATAAATGGAACGCAAAAATGCTTTTGGCACGTCTATATTTGAATGCTGAAGCATGGATAGGAACTCCCATGTATAATGAATGTGAAAATTTATGCAATGAAATTATTGCTACTAATAAATATAGACTAGACGGAGATTATTCACTCCCATTTTCTACAAATAACGAATTGAGTAATGAAACAATGTTTGTAATTCCATTCGATGAAACCAAATCAGGTGGTCAAATTTATATGTGGGCACGCAAAACTTTACACTATTCTCAAATGCAAACTTTCAACCTCCAAGCCACTTGGCTTGATGGTGGGTGCGTCGGAGTTCCTACTTTCTTTGATAACTATATAGAAGGTGATAAGCGTTTAGAAAAAACATGGCGCATGGGACAACAATATGCACTTGATGGTACTCCATTATGGACAAATGGTTGGTGCGGAGACCCACAAATGCTGCTCAGTTATACCAAAGATGTTACTAATATTAGTGGAGATGCTACCATGTATCAAGGGTATCGTTTTGGCAAATATGAAATCAAAATAGGTGCAACAGGTACTCCTGATAATGATTATGTCATTATGAGATATGCCGAAGTATTAATGATGAAAGCTGAATGTATACTCCGTACAGGAGGTAGCTCACAAGAAGCTGCCGAATTAGTAAATGAAGTACGTAGAAGAAACTTCGATACAACCAATGAATTAACCGGTTCAGAATTAGAAGCTACCACAATTTGTAATGGAGTTCCAGTAAAATATGGTCGTTTTCTTCAAGAACTTGGTGTAGAATTTGCATTAGAAGGCTTACGTCGAAGTCAACTTATTCGTTTTGATAATAATTTCACAAAAGGTACTTGGTGGGAACACCAGCCTACTAATGATACAAAACGTAATCTCATGCTAATACCATTTGATCAGCTACAACGTAATTCTAATTTAGTACAAAACCCTAAATAATACTATCATATTTCAAGCGGAATTTGAAAAATGTAAATTCCGCTTGTATTTTCTAACTAAATATATTATTATAAAAATGAGAAAACTTTTTATTATATGTGCCCTCCTATTCTGCCTTGGTACCGCTTCAGCCCAGCAGAAGTTCTCTGTGGCATCTCCCGACGGGAAGCTGAAGCTTGTGTTGGACATAGCACCTGAGAAAGTGGCCTACAGCGTGAAATACGGGAAACAGCAGCTGCTGGAGGACTCAAGGCTGGGATTCGAGTTCGACAGCGGGGAGTTCGGGGCAGGGCTCAAGGCGGGAAAGGTACAAAGGAGGAAAATAGACGAGGCCTACGAGCTGGTAGTGGGGAAGGTCCGCAGAGCGAGGAACTACTGCAACGAGATGACAGTGCCCCTGGTGGAAAGGAATGGGAAGGAGAGAACAGTGAACCTAATTGTAAGAGCATTCGATGACGGGATAGCATTCAGATATGAATTTCCGGAACAGAAAGCATGGGATTCATACGTGATGTATGATGAAAGGACACAGTTCAACTTGCAAGGAAACCCGATGGCGTTGCTCATGTACCTGCCCGGGTATGTGAATACACACGAAGGGGTATACAGTCATGTAAGATATGACAAGGTGGCAAGGAAAAGGCTGATAGAGATGCCCGCCACATTCGAGTTCGACAACGGGGTGGCAGTGGCCATAACCGAAGCGGCCATACGGGACTATGCGGGAATGTACCTGATGAAGGAGAAGGGTGGACTGGTGGGAAAGCTCTCGCCAAAACTCGGGCAGGAGAAGATAAAGGTCGAGACAGACAGTTTCCCGCACCGCACACCGTGGCGCGTAATCTCCGTTGCAGACCGGGTGGGAGGATTGCTGGAGACGAATATACTAACAAGCCTGAACGAGCCCTGCAGGATTGAAGACACTTCATGGATTAAGCCTTGCAGGACCACGTTCACATGGTGGAACGGGAATGTCGTGCCGGACAGCACCTTCTCTCCGGGAAACAACTTCGATACAAACAAGTACTACATCGATTTTGCAGCACGCAATGGCTTGGATGCACATGGAATCTACGGATATGCGGAGACTCCTTGGTACTATGATGACAACTTCAATTTCGGATGGGCGGGACCCAATGCGGACGTTACAAAACCGATACCGTGCCTGAACATGCCGAGAATTGTGGAATATGCAAGGAGCAAGGGGGTTGGCATACATCTGTGGGTACACTGGAGACCGTTGTACGACAAACTCGAAGAAGCCTTTGCGCTCTATGAGGGATGGGGAGTAAAAGGACTCATGGTGGACTTCATGGACCGTAATGACCAAGAGATGATACGCATCCAAGAAGAGATACTGGAATGTGCGGCAAGACACAGGCTCTTCATACAGTTCCATGGGTCGAGCAAGCCTTCCGGACTGGTAAGGACGTATCCGAATGAATTCACACGGGAGGGGACACTCAACTATGAAGTATGCAAATGGGACACGCTGGTGAATGCGGACCATGACATTGCGATACCCTTCACCAGGATGCTGGCGGGAGCGACGGACTATCACCTGGGAGGGTTCAGGGCACTGCCGCGCTCGGAGTTCAAGATACAGTATGTAAATCCTCATGTAATGAGCACACGCTGCCATATGTTGGCCATGTATGTGGTTTTGGAAAACCATCTCACCTCGTTGTGCGATACGCCAAAGGCTTATGAAGGTCAACCGGGGTTCGAGGTGCTCCGTACCGTGCCGGGAACGTGGGATGAGATAAGAGTTCCGCTGGCAAGGATGAATGAGCATGTCACGGTGGCCCGCAGGAGCGGTTCGGACTGGTGGGTGGGCTCGCTGAACAACGGTACGGAAAGGGATCTGAAATTGGAATTGGACTTCCTTAGTGAGGGGGACTACCAGGCAACGATCTATACCGATGCGGAGGATGTGGAGCGGAATCCAAACAATCTGGACAGACTGGTGCGGAAAGTTACAAGGAAGGATATCATTGAACTGAATCTGGCAAGGGATGGAGGAGCGCTATTACATATTACAAAATTATAAAAAATCATGATACGAATACATGTATTATTACTTGCAAGCCTCCTTTCTATATGGGGGCTTACAAGTTGTGAAAATTCGGATACAGATAAAGTAAATAGTTATAATTTAGAAGTTAACCTTTCTCAAAATGAAATTACTGCGATTAATGGTATAATATCTATCAAAGTATCAATAAAAGAATTCGATCAACTAGCTTATTTAGTAATAAATAAAATTAACGATACTAATAATATTTCTGAGAAATATATAAAATCAAATTTATCACCAGAATATATATTTGAATATATTATAAAAAAGGATGATTCTTCTACATTTTATTTTGAATTTATTGCAGTAGATAATAATAATCAGTCATCAGAAATTTCCAAATTGATAGTCAATAAAGGTATCGTCAATTATTCTAGAGAATTAAAATTTTCAAATTTAAAATGTGTATCCCGTATTACTGGTGCTGAAATAAATGGCACAAACGGATTACCTATTGTAGAATTTGAAGTAAATAATCGTACTAATGAATTATACAATGTAGGTGGTACAGATTTAGGTATTGTTTGGGAATTACAACCCGGACATTATGGACTTTTTTTCGGCGATACATTCGGTAGTGACTTTTATCCAAATTTTGTAAATCCAGGACCCAATGGGAGTAACTGGAGAAGTAATGTTTTGCTTTTCTCTGACGATCAAGATCTTTCTGATGGGCTCACCATTAATGGTGCTACTATGGATGAAAGTGGTAAAAATGCTCGTGAAATATGTTATGGAGGTAAAGATGGAAGTGGTAATGGAGATTGGACTTCTATTCCCACAGCAGCCATTCGTGCCAATGGCATAGATTATGTTCATTACATGAATATTCGTAATTGGGCAGGATGGATAACTAACTTTTCAAGTCTTTACAAATCTTCAGACAATGGAATTACTTGGACACGTTGCCAAAATGTAAAATTTGGTTCAACAAGTAATTTTGGTCAAGTAAGCTATTTCAAAAAAGACGGATATATTTATATGGTGGGTACAATTACTGGACGTGACAATAAGCCTCATCTTGCTCGTTTTTTAGAAGAAAATATTGAAAATCAAACAGAATACGAATTTTGGAATGGAAGTGGATGGATTAAAGGAAATGAAACTGCAGCCACTCCATTATTCAATGATATATCTGGAGAACTTTCCATCGCTTATCATCCAGAATTTAAAAAATGGATATTGCTCTATTTCAATAGTACACGCTATGATATCTCATTCCGAACAGCAGATCATATTATAGGGGAATGGAGTAAACCACAAAAACTAGTCGATGGCTGGCAATATTCACAATTGTATGGTTCTTATATTCACCCCATATCACTCAAAGGAAATATACTTTATTTCATTATGTCTATGTGGCTACCATATAATACTTATTTAATGTCTGCTGAACTCAAATGTAATCCATAAAAAGAATTTTGCTAAATCACATTAATAATGGGGCTGTGTCTTTGCAGACACAACCCCATTTATCTTGTATTTATTTTTTTCCTGCCCAATAAACTCCCCCCAATATCAGTATCGCCCCCATCAAAGCAACTATAGTAAGCTGTTCGCCAAGCAGAAAAGCAGAACCTACCAGAGTGAAGAGAGGATTCAGATAAATATAGTTGGAAGCTCTTATCGTTCCCAGCTGTTTTAATACTACGTTCCAGACTACAAAACAAATCAAGGAAGCCAATACACCCAGGAAAAGTAAATTGAACAGAATAGCCGGCTCGAGAAGACGGGCAATGTCGAAATTCCAGGGATGAATCAGAAATGCAGGAAGAATAGTCAATACTCCATAAAAAAATATCTTACGGGTAATGAAAGTTATACCATAACAATTGGACATTTTTCTCATTATCAAGCTATAGAATGCCCAGGAAAAAGCAGCAAGCAAAGTAAGGAAATCACCTAAAGGAGAAATCTTCAATACAAAACTACCATTATAAACCACCAATGCCACACCAACCAATGCCAGCAATGAACCAGCCATCAATCCACGGGTAGCCTTTTCCTTTTTATAAATCCACAAAGAAAGAATGGTGGTGAGCAACGGAGCCGTACAGACAATAAACGACACATTCGTCGCCAATGTAATCTCCAAAGCTGTATTTTCTGTAAAAAAGTAGAATGAACCGCCTGTTATGCCTCCTAAAAACATCCAAAATTCATCTTTCCAATTGTCGGCAAACAGTTTTCGGGGAGAAATAAGCCAAATGCCCATATAAGCTATCAGGAAACGAAGCAAGAATATTTCCTGCGGAGAAAGACCGTGCCCAATCAATACTTTCGTTGAAATAAAGGTCAGCCCCCAAATACCTACCGTAAGGACGGCGACAAGATGATAAGTATAATTTTTCATTGCGTTCATACACTTCCGATAAGTCGCACAAATATACGTACTTTCTTTTTTCAATACAATGAAACCAACCATAAATAATGTTCAGGGAGGATTTACTAAAACGGGAGGAAAGATTTAGTAAATCTTCCTTCGAGTTTTAGTAAATCTTTAAATCCCTTATTAGAAGCCTATTGAACGAACTCTCATTTATCGGCAGAATAATAAACAACAATCTGCCGAATACACAGACAAAAAACGCGAAGGATGAAATCTTCCCAGACTTCATCCTTCGCTATATCCTAAAAATCTTTTAGTAAATATCCTATTGAATCAATTTAGCTATTATTTGTATTACAAACAAAAAATTAGTTTTAAAAGCACATCACAAATATAAGTAATAAAAAGTGAATTATCAAGCCTTTGCCATTGTTTTTTATGTTACTTCGCTACAAATCTGAAAATAAACCCGTAACTTTGCACCGATATTAACCGGATACTAACCGGTTTTAACCATTGAATAAACAATGTTTTCAACAAAATATTAATAAGTACCACTATGGAATACAATTTCAGGGAAATTGAAAAGAAATGGCAGAAAAGGTGGGTGGAAAACAAAACCTACCAAGTGACGGAAGACGAAACGAAGAAAAAATTCTATGTACTGAACATGTTCCCCTACCCCTCCGGTGCGGGATTGCATGTAGGTCATCCGCTGGGATATATTGCTTCGGATATTTACGCCCGCTACAAACGACTGCAAGGTTTCAATGTACTGAATCCCATGGGATATGACGCTTACGGACTTCCAGCAGAGCAATATGCCATACAAACGGGACAGCACCCTGCAATTACGACCGTCAACAATATCAACCGATACCGCGAACAGTTGGATAAGATAGGTTTCTCTTTCGACTGGAACCGCGAAATCCGTACCTGCGAACCGGAATATTACCATTGGACCCAATGGGCATTCCAAAAGATGTTCAACAGCTACTACTGCAACGATGAAAAGCAGGCACGTCCCATCCAGGAACTGATTGAAGCATTCAGCCAAACCGGTACCGAAGGAATAAACGTGGCTTGCAGCGAAGAACTGAGTTTCACCGCCGCAGAGTGGAATGCCAAGAGCGAAAAGGAACAGCAGGAAATCCTGATGAACTACCGTATAGCCTATCTGGGCGAGACGATGGTAAACTGGTGCCCTCAGCTGGGAACCGTACTTGCCAACGATGAAGTGGTGGACGGCGTAAGCGAACGAGGCGGCTTCCCCGTCATTCAAAAGAAGATGCGTCAATGGTGCCTCCGTGTATCTGCCTATGCACAACGCTTGCTGGACGGACTCGATACCATCGACTGGACCGAATCCCTGAAAGAAACCCAAAAGAACTGGATAGGACGCAGCGAAGGCGCTGAAATAGAATTCAAGGTAAAAGACAGCGATTTGGAATTCACTATCTTCACCACCCGTGCAGATACCATGTTCGGCGTCACCTTCATGGTATTGGCTCCCGAAAGCGAACTGGTACAGCAACTTACCACCGACACACAGAAAGATGAAGTAAACGCTTATCTGGAACGCACCAAGAAACGTACCGAACGCGAACGTATTGCCGACCGTAGCGTTACCGGTGCATTCTCCGGAAGCTATGCCATCAATCCCTTTACCGGTGAGGCAGTTCCTATCTGGATAAGCGACTATGTACTTGCCGGATACGGTACGGGTGCCATCATGGCTGTGCCTGCGCACGACAGCCGTGACTATGCTTTTGCCAAGCACTTCGGTCTCGAAATTCGTCCGTTGGTAGAAGGCTGCGATGTAAGCGAAGAGAGCTTCGATGCCAAGGAAGGCATTGTATGCAACTCTCCACGCGAAGGCGTTACTCCCTATTGCGACCTCTCACTGAACGGACTTACCATCAAGGAAGCGATTGCCGCTACCAAGAAATATGTGAAAGAACATAACTTGGGACGTGTAAAGGTGAACTTCCGTCTGCGTGATGCCATTTTCTCACGTCAGCGCTATTGGGGCGAGCCGTTCCCGGTTTACTACAAGGACAACATGCCTTACATGATTGACGAGAGCGCCCTGCCCTTGGAACTGCCCGAAGTAGCCAAATTCCTGCCTACCGAAACCGGTGAACCTCCATTGGGACATGCCGCAAAATGGGCTTGGGATACCGTAAACAAATGCGTCGTAGAAAACGAAAAGATAGACAACATCACCGTCTTCCCGTTGGAACTCAACACGATGCCCGGATTTGCCGGTTCAAGCGCCTATTACCTGCGCTATATGGACCCGCACAACAACCAGGCACTTGTAGACAAGAAAACGGATGAGTACTGGCACAATGTAGACCTTTACGTAGGCGGTACCGAACATGCCACCGGTCACTTGATATACTCCCGTTTCTGGAATAAGTTCCTGTACGACCTCGGCATTTCCGTAGCCGAAGAACCGTTCCAAAAGCTGGTGAACCAGGGCATGATTCAAGGACGGAGCAACTTCGTCTATCGCATCAAAGATACCAATACATTCGTGTCCCTGAATCTGAAAGACCAGTACGACACTACCCCACTCCACGTGGATGTGAATATCGTATCCAATGATGTTCTGGACCTTGAAGCCTTCAAGGCATGGCGTCCAGAATACGAAACTGCCGAGTTTATTCTGGAAGACGGCAAGTACATCTGCGGATGGGCTGTGGAAAAGATGAGTAAATCCATGTTCAACGTTGTCAATCCCGATATGATTGTCGACAAATACGGTGCCGACACTCTCCGCATGTACGAAATGTTCCTCGGCCCGGTAGAACAATCAAAGCCGTGGGATACAAACGGAATAGACGGTGTGCACCGCTTCATCAAGAAGTTCTGGTCATTGTTCTACGACCGCAACGACAATTATCTGGTAACGGATGAACCTGCCACCAAGGAAGAACTGAAATCCCTCCACAAACTGATTAAGAAAGTGACGGGAGACATCGAGCAATTCTCTTACAACACAAGTATCAGTGCCTTTATGATTTGTGTAAACGAGTTGTTCGGAATGAAATGCAACAAGAAGGAAATCCTGAACCAGTTCATCATCGTACTGGCTCCCTTCGCTCCGCACGTATGCGAAGAGTTGTGGGAGACACTGGGCAATGCAGGCTCCGTATGCGATGCCAAGTGGCCGATATGCAACGAAGAATACCTGGTGGAAGATACGGTCAACTACACCATTTCCTTCAACGGAAAGGCACGGTTCAACATGGAGTTCCCGGCAGATGCGGCATCGGATACCATCCAGACTGCTGTATTGGCCGACGAACGCTCTGAAAAATGGATGGAAAGCAAGTCCATCGTCAAAGTAATCGTAGTGCCGAAGAAGATTGTGAACATCGTTGTCAAATAACAGATATGCAAATTACAAAACCAACCAAAGCGGAAGTGACGAGAGAGCTGAAGGATTATATCTTCATCACTCTGGGACTCATCAGCTATGCACTGGGATGGGCGGCATTCCTCATTCCCTATCAGATTACGACCGGAGGTACTACCGGTATCGGTGCCATCATCTATTATGCCACCGGATTTCCCATCCAGTGGTCATACTTCATCATCAATGCCGTACTGATGACTTTTGCCATCAAGATACTCGGACCGAAATTCAGTATCAAGACTACGTTTGCCATCTTCGGACTCACTTTCTTCTTATGGTTTTTCCAGTTGCTGGTGAACGGTTCGGACGGCGTCCCTCCCCAACTGCTGGGCGAAGGACAAGACTTCATGGCTTGCCTGATAGGTGCGGCAATGTGCGGTGCCGGACTGGGTATCGTGTTCAACTGCAACGGCAGCACGGGAGGTACGGACATCATTGCAGCCATCATCCATAAATACAAGGATGTCACGCTGGGACGCATGATTATGGCTTGCGACTTCATTATCATCAGTTCCTGCTATGTGGTATTCCATGACTGGCGACGTGTGATATTTGGTTTTGTAACTTTGTTTGTTATCGGATTTGTACTGGATTACATAGTCAACAGTGCCCGGCAATCCGTCCAGTTCTTTATTTTCTCCAAAGAATATGAAAAGATTGCCGACCGCATCACCAAAGAAACCCATCGCGGTGTAACGGTACTCGACGGTATCGGCTGGTACAGTAAACACAACGTGAAGGTACTGGTCGTCCTTGCCTACAAACGCCAATCGGTAGAAATATTCCGGATGGTGAAAGATATAGACCCGAACGCTTTCATTTCCCAAAGTTCCGTCATCGGTGTATACGGAGAAGGTTTCGACCGGTTGAAAGTGAAATAGGGACTTGTATAAGCCACAAGTATAAGGAGAACATAATATGAGAAAGAAATTTGTATTTGCCACCAACAATTCACACAAACTGGAAGAAGTGACTGCCATTTTGGGAGAGAAGGTCGAACTTCTCAGCATGAAGGATATCAAATGCGATACTGACATTCCGGAAACTGCAGACACACTTGAAGGAAATGCTTTGCTGAAAGCAAGATATATCTTCGATAACTATCATCTGGATTGTTTTGCCGATGATACCGGTTTGGAAGTGGAGGCCCTTGGTGGGGCACCGGGTGTATATTCCGCCCGTTATGCCGGCGATGCACACAATTCGGAAGCAAACATGAAGAAGTTGCTGAAAGATATGGAGGGCATCGAGAACCGTAAGGCACAATTCCGTACCGTATTTGTACTTATCATCGACGGAAAGGAACATCTGTTTGAAGGCATCGTGAAAGGAGAAATCACGAAAAACAGAAAAGGCGCTTCAGGCTTCGGTTACGATCCCATATTCATTCCCGAAGGATATACGCAGACTTTTGCAGAAATGGGGAATGAACTGAAGAATAAAATCAGTCACCGGGCATTGGCCACTAACAAGTTGTGTAAGTTCTTAATGAGATAATGTTTTTAATGTGCTGATATGCTAATGTGCCAATGTGCTAATGACCTTTCGGCGTGACAGCGCAGCCAATTAGCACATTGGCACATTAGCATATCAGCACATTATAACCCCAGTTGAGCCGATATTTCCAACATCCTCTTAATCGGTTTCACTGCTTTTTCTGCAATCTCAGCATCCACCTTTATTTCCGGTGATTCGTTTTTCAAACAATCATAAAGCTTTTCCAGTGTATTCAGCCGCATGTAACTGCATTCATTGCAGGCACAAGTGCTGTCGTTGGGAGGAGCCGGAATAAATGTTGTCTGCGGGCATTGTTTCTGCATCTCGTGCAGGATACCGCTTTCGGTAGCTACAATGTAGCTCTTTTCGGGATGTGCCACTGCGTACTTCAGCAAAGCTGCCGTAGAGCCTACCACATCGGCCAGTTTCAAGACTGTACTCTTGCATTCGGGATGTGCCAGTACCACCGCATCGGGATGCTGCTGTTTTATTTCAACAATCTTTTCAACCGAGAATTCCTCGTGTACATGGCATGCGCCATCCCATAATAACATATTTCTTCCGGTAATGGAGTTGATATAATTACCTAAGTTCCGGTCCGGACCAAAGATTATTTTCTCATCTTTGGGGAAGCTTTCCACAATCTGCTTTGCATTGGTAGAAGTTACCACCACATCGGTCACCGCCTTTACGGCAGCCGTTGTGTTCACATAGGATATCACCGTATATCCGGGATGCTCTTTGACAAACTGACTGAATTTGTCTGCCGGACAACTGTCTGCCAACGAACAGCCTGCCGCCATATCGGGCACCAGCACCTTCTTGTCGGGACAAAGCACCTTCGCCGTTTCTCCCATGAAGTGCACACCGCACATCACGATGATGTCCGCCTCCGTCCGGGCCGCCCATTGCGCCAAAGCCAGACTGTCGCCCACGTAATCGGCTATATCTTGTATTTCACCTTTCTGGTAGTAGTGTCCCAGAATGATTGCGTTCTTCTCCTTCTTCAGCTGCTTGATAGCTTCTATAAGATTATCCATAATTATATTTTTTAATTTCTCTTTCTTCTTTAAAAATCCTTTGATAGTAATGATAGGCTGTTAACAGTGTGGACAAATAAATACGATTTTTCTTGCCTATGAAGTTATTAGTATCAAGCTGAATTTTACTCTTATGCTTATAAACCGGGGTTTTTAAGTTTATCCGTTGATAATAAGACTTCTGCTAAACAGCATTAACATGTTGTTAATAATATGCAAAGTTAATAACTTTAGAGTTATAAACCGATGAAACCAGGCTGAAAAATATGTTGAATGAAGCCTGGAAAATTCTCCTTAACTTTTTTGGTTTGTTCGTTTCACTGCTGTAATATGCAGACCTTTGAATAATGCAAGGATTATTTTTAAAATTGTTTCCCTATTGTATTGACACCTTTTCAACGGTTATTAACCGGGATATAAACGGAAAAAAGTATCTTTGCAGGGAGATTTAAAAGTATATTGTCATGCGTAAACTGAAGATAACTGAACTGAATCGTATTAGTGTAGAGGAATTTAAGGAAGCCGAAAAACTGCCTTTGGTAGTGGTATTGGATAATATCCGCAGTCTCCATAATATAGGTTCCGTTTTCCGTACTTCGGATGCTTTCCGCATCGAGTGCATTTATCTTTGTGGCATTACAGCTACCCCACCCCATCCGGAGATGCACAAAACAGCTTTGGGAGCGGAATTTACCGTAGATTGGAAATATGTTGATAACTCTGTTGAAGCTGTTGATAACCTAAAATCCGAGGGATACATCGTTTATTCTGTAGAGCAGGCGGAAGGTAGTGTGATGCTGGACGAACTGGTGCTGGACAAGACTAAAAAGTATGCTGTGGTAATGGGAAATGAAGTGAAGGGTGTTCAACAAGAAGTGATTGACCATTCGCACGGTTGCATTGAAATTCCTCAATACGGCACAAAGCATTCGTTGAATGTATCGGTTACGGCGGGTATTGTTATTTGGGATTTATTCAAGAAACTGAGATAATAACAGGGCTGTTAATAAGCTGTCAATATATCGGGTTTGTTGGAGCTATAGATCGAACACGGTGCATCTATAGATCCAGCGTGTTGCATCTATAGATCCAATAAACTAGTTCTATATAGGTATGATGAGAGATTTTATGAACAGTGGTTTATTTTTATAATCAACCATTTTATTCATTGTAAATTAATGCTTTATCTCCTAATTTATCCTTTTTGTTAACCATGTATTCAACACATATCGGTTGTATGTGGAAAACTTGCTGTACAGTTGGTGTCTTTTCTTATTTTTTGTATATTTGCTGAATGAAGTTACGAAAAGAGTGTAATTTATTGGAAATGAGCGTAGGTTAATTGCTCTTGATAGTAATAGGTTACGATTTAGTTAGTTATCTACTGCATTATCCTTCTGCGCGTTGCGTAACCTTCAAAGAACTCTTCGTATGCAAAAGTAGCTATTTAATTCGAGATTTTGATATAAACTCCCGTTTTTTATCCCCTCATTCATAAGAATTTTCCGTAAAAGCGGTATTGTCCGTCGGCACACCATTGCCCAAAACGAGTTTGGAACAAACGTGTGCCGACTACCGCATAGCTGGAGAAAAGGGCATTGCCTCACGCCTAAACGATGTTTAGACAGATGAAGCAATGCCCCTTTCTTTTGCGCCTATGCCAAGAGGTGCTTTTACGGGTTTTCAAATGATTTTTCTTTTTTCGCTGTCTCTTTTGCCGGAAGCGGAAAGTGAATGCAGAGTGTGTCAGCCTGCCCCATGAATGAAACAGGCGCCCACACACAGCCGGACAAACCGGGAAGAATGATTGTTGCCACCCGGCTGAACAAGTTCCGTCGGATCGGAAACAATCATACTTCCTTTGTTGTGGTTTGCCCTTTTCACGCTTCCGGTGATGTCTTTTTCCTTTTGGTGATTCTTTTTTTTACGGATTTTCCCCTGAAGTTTTTTTCTACACAATCTGCCTCTGTTTTCGTTTACCTCCATTTTGCGCCTTTCAGTAAGCCGCATCAGTCAGTCATTTTCGTTCTGGGCGCAAAGGTAATTCCGGGATTGGACGGGAAAGCAAGGTCAAGCCTCCTGTTTTCGGTAAAAATCTCCAGCCCTGCGGGTAGTATTTTGACCGAAAAACCTTGCATTCCCTAATCCCTACCTTTTCAAGCACCCGAAACGAAAACGACCGATGCGACAGAAAGACGCATAAAAAAAATGTCGGATAAACGAGAGGCAGATAAGATAGTTTGAAACTCAACTCCCTCAGCTCTTGAATCCGCATTAAAAACAAAAAAATCAAAAACAGCGAAGATATGACGGCAACGGCAAATTTCAGACAAATGGCGCAACACATCGGGTTGGCGATATGCGGCTTGATGATGCGCACCGCCTTCGGGGTGTTCGGCATCCTTTGGGGCATCATCAGAGAGATTGTAAACGGAGTGTTCCGAGTGGCGATAGGTGTAATCGTGGCTATCCTTTCCACCATTGCCTTCTTTGGCTTCATCCTTTGGTTATTCACCCTTTAACCCTTACCGACATGGCAAAAAGAAACAGCAAGACGGCAGCGCAGCAGTGCAGATATTACGAGGTGGACAACATCTTCGTGTATATGGTGGAAACGTACATCAACGGCAATTTTGAAACTTTCCGAAGATTGTACCACGAACTGAACAAGGACGCACGGAGGGATTTCATGGACTTCCTTCTCAGCGAGGTAGAGCCGACCTATTGGAGAGAGATACTGAAACAGATAATCTAAAAATGACAGCGATATGAAAGGAACAGACCATTTCAAGAGAACGATATATATGTACTTGGAACAGCGTGCGGAGGAAGATGCGCTATTTGCAAAGAAGTACCGCAACCCTGCCAAGAACATGGACGAGTGCGTGACCCACATTCTGAACTATGTGCAGAAAAGCGGTTGCAACGGTTTCACGGACGGAGAGATATTCGGGCAAGCCATCCACTACTATGAGGAAAACGAGATAGAGGTGGGCAAACCGATGGACTGCCAAGTGGTTGTGAACCACGTTGTGAAACTCACGGCAGAGGAAAAGGCGGAGGCACGTCAGAACGCTGTCCGCAAATACCAAGAGGAGGAACTCCGCAAGTTGCAGAACCGCCACAGACCGTCAGCGAGAAAAGAAAACCAACCCCAACCCTCATTATTTGATTTAGGCTTATGAAACCGAAGACCAAGATACAGAAAGAGGTGGCAAGACTTTCCGCCAACCTTCGCCCCATATCAGCGACACAAATAGATTGGGCATACCGCCACTGCGTTGAGCATATCGGCTACCGCACCAAGAAAGGGAACATCACCTGTTCCGACTGCGGTCACGAGTGGCACAGCGACAGCGGACTATGCGACACCCTTGAAGGCTGCACCTGCCCCAAATGCCATGCCGAACTCAAAGTGCAGGACACACGCAGACGCATCTACAAGGAAACGCAGAATTTCAGCGTGATAACCACCTGCAAAGGGTATCAGGTAATCCGCGTGGCGCAGGTCAGATGCGAGAGCAGGAAAGGCGAACCGATGCGTTTCTACTGCCACGAGGTCGTGCAGCGTTGGATTTCACCCGACGGCAAGGTTACGGACATGGCGTTGCTCCGTGGCTTCCTTTTCTGCTATTGCGATGTGTGGGCATTAGGCAGCGATATGGAGGTAAGACCGCACAACAGCCTATACGATGATGTGGTGGCAAGAAGCTGTGCATATCCAAAGATGAGGATATTGCCCCAACTCAGACGTAACGGCTTCAAGGGCGATTTCCACGGCATCTCCCCCGTGCGTCTTTTCAAAGCCTTGCTTTCAGACCCAAGAATTGAAACCCTTATGAAAGGCGGTGAGATTGAGGTCATGAAACACTTTCTTTTCAATACCCGTACTGCCGATGAATGTTGGGCATCATATCTGATTGCCAAGCGTCACAAGTATCAGATAGACAACCTCTCAATGTGGTGCGACTATCTGCGTATGCTCAAAAAACTCGGTCAAGACCTCCGTAACCCGAAGAACATCTGTCCCGAAGATTTCATGGCGGCACACGACAACGCAACCCGAAAAATTGAAGCCATACACGAGAAGGAAAGAGCCGCAGAGCAACGCCGTTGGGAGATTGAAAGGCGTGAGCGTGAGCAACAGCGACAACTCCAACGAAAGAAAGATGCGGAGGATTTCATCGCCAACAAATCCAAATTCTTCGGCTTGGTAATCACGGACGAGGAAATAATCGTCAAGGTGCTTGAAAGCATAGACGAGTATTACAACGAGGGCAAGACGCAGGGCATCTGCGTGTTTGGCAGTGGATACTACAAGAAAGCCGACACCCTCATACTATCGGCAAGGATTGGCGATGAGATTATTGAAACCGTAGAGGTGGACTTGCGAACCCTCGAAGTGGTGCAGTGCCACGGCAAGCACAACCAGGACACCGAATATCACGAGCGCATCATAGACCTTGTGAACAAGAACGCCAACCTTATCCGTGAGCGGATGAAAGCGGCATAGCATAACCCCTAAAACAACATTGATATGGAAGTAAGAATTGAAAGTATGATTTGTGTGTGGGATGATGCAATCCCCACGATGTTCCTTGAATTTGTGAACCTCCTCACTCTCACAACGAGTGAGGGGGAATTGAGAAAGAGCGTAAAGGAGTTTGCCGAGAAGCACGAACTTGACAAGTTTTTCCTTTACGGCTTCGGCTCACACCATTTCTACCTGCACCAACGCTACACAAGCAACCCCGAAATGGTGATGAAGAACAGAGTTCTGTCAGTACATTTTTAACCATCTAAAAAGCAACATTATGACAACACGAATGACCATCAACGGAGTAAGCACCTGCGCGGAAGCAGGTACGGAGAAATACGAGCGTTTCCAATCGGGTATCGGAAGACGCAGGCGGACACTTGTGCAGTACGACTACCGCCACCCCATAGACAGAGAATTGTTCTCTTGTGTCAAACCCACGTTGGACGAGTGCCGAGCCGCACGGGACAAGTGGCTGAACGCAAAGAAGGGAAAGGAGGACAGACTATGAACACGACCTATCAAACGCTGATAGTCAAGTTCAGCGAACCTATCACGGCATTGGACGGTATCTTTGACGATACCGGAGCGTGGGGAACGGACACCCTCAAGGGGTGGATAGATGATTACGAAAGCACACGTTTCACCGCCACCGACAGCCATACGGCAGTCATCACGAGCGAGTACAATATGGAATGTGTGAAAGAGTGGCTACAACGGCAGACCCCCATTTCCGAAATGCGAGAATTTTGAACGGGATGGCGGTGTCCGCACCGCCAATACTTAAAACCCTAAAAACAAAAGATATGATAGCCAAGACGATATTACAGCAGATAGGCGGAAAACGCTTCACCGCCATGACAGGTAGCCGTGATTTCATAGATATGGGCAACGGCTTACGGATGAGCCTTGCAAGGAACAAAACAAGTGCCAACCGCCTTGACATCATCTATGACGAAGGGGCAGACCTCTACAATATGCGCTTCTACCGCAGGACGTTCAGCAAAAAGACCTTTGAGTGCAAGACAAAGGACATTGCCGTACACGAGGGTATCTATTTTGATATGCTGGAGGAAATGTTCACGATGGTGACGGGACTTTACACACGCTTTTGAGTGGCGGGGCGGCGAGAGCCGCCCTACTTTCTTTCAGTGAGCATGATGGCGGACAAAGAAAGTAGCAAAGAAACCTTTGTCCAATCTGCGATAACTAAAAAATCCGCAAGTAAAACTTGCGGAGGCTATATATTGGGTCGTTATTTTTTGGTGGAGGGGAATGATAATCTCGAACCGTTGAACTACACATTTCTGCTTCGTCTCCATTTCCCCCAACGATTTGATACGTTCAATCATTTTTGTTGTTCCTTTCTGAATTTTCCTAAATACTTTCTTCATAATTTCGCTATACTTTTTATGGTTAATAACTATGTTTTGTATTGCTCTCACAACACTTACAACTTGAAGTGTTATTTGGAAACCGATAGGCAAAAATGGCTCAACGATGTCAATTAACGAGAAAATCCTACGATAATCTATCAAGTGATAGAGCAAAAGACGTGCCAAGTTAAATATGGCACGTCTTTTGCCAGTTTTGTCAGTCCTTTTATGGGATATACAACAGCGCAAACTCCGCCTTTCTCCGTTTGAGCAGCATGGCGTGGCGTTTTCCTTTGTAGTTGCAGAAGGCTATATACTCACGGTAGATGTTCCTGTCACCAGCTTCCAGCTTCTTGATTAAGGTGCTTTTGGGGATTGTTTTGCTGCCTAACAGCTTCGCCGGTCCCACATTGTAAGCTAACGTGCCAAGCAAAATCGAATCAACCCCGAATTTACGGAACATGGCGACAAATTTGCGCAGGTCTTTCCGCAAAAGTTCATCCGCATCCCGTTTTGTCATGGTTCGTGCCGAATACTTCTCGTTTGGCAAAAGTTTGTGACCCCAACCGACGTATGGGTAGTGTTTTTCTGAGTGCCAGCCTTCAAAGTAGCGGCAGCATAAAAAAGCACGTTCCATAAGCGGCAGTCGGTAGATTGCCGCCTGCCCGTCCGTTCCCTCTTGGCGGCTGATCTGCGCGGACACAGAACAGACCGTCAGAAGTGAACAGAGCATTGTCATGAATACACGCATCATTTCAACAAGGGGCTGAAGTTGCCGATGGGAACGATGGTAAGATCGTCGTCCTTTACATTCCTGTTGTTGAAGTCAAATTCCAGTTCGTAGGAGTTGCTAAAGTTATCCTCCACCACCACGATGAAATTATGCGCCTCATCACCCGCCGCCGTGTAGTACAGGCGGAATTTTTCGTTCTCCAGCAGGTAGCGGTCGTTAGGCAGGAAGGTGATGCCGTTATCCATTTTGAGCGAGCCTTCCCCCTCGAACTGGAAATAGCGGATGGTATAGAGCGTACCCGAAAAGTCGCCCTCCTTTTTCAGTTCACAGCGGATTTCCACTGTCTGCCCCTTTACTACCTTGTTCGGCACGGGCATGACCTCCACCGTGAAGGGATAGGACTGCTGGATGTCCATGTCATCGTCACATGACACGAGGGTGAATGACATGGCGGCTATCAGGCATAACGCCACTGCCTTGAATATTGATGTTCTCTTGTTTCTGTTGTTCAGTATGTTCATTGTTCTTCGATTTTTAGATGGTTGTTTTTCTGTTTTTTCGTTGTCAGTTGCAGGTACTCGTTCAAGTCCTTGCAACCGTCATAGAGGGAGGAACGGTCGGTGACACGTTCCCCGTATCGCATGGTAAGTGCGGCAAGCGTCCGCCGTCCGGCTTCGTCACGGTCGAGGAAGCAGCCGATGCGCCCGTATCCGTCCAGCAATCCCGCCGCCTTCTCCACGTTGGCGACTGAGTTCAGCACAAGACAGTCAGCGTTACCGGTTACACCAAGCGTCACGGCAGAGAGAAAGTCCATGAAGCCCTCGAACACGAGGCACTCGTCAGCCGGGATGTCATTCGCCTTTACCAGTGATACAGACTTCGGAGGTATGCAACCCTTGAAATATCGGCTTCTGACTTCATAGCCACCTGCCATGTTCGGAAAGCCAACGGCAAAATACCGTTTCCCACGCACACCGTAGTTCAAGCGGCAGCAGTGACGGGATGCGATGGCGTAAGGGATGCCCCGTTCCTCTAAATACTCCGTCAGCAGTGAGCGGAGCAGCGGAGCGACCTCCACATCCTCAAAAACGGATTCGGTCGGCTTCGAGAGATAGACGGGCTTTTCCCATCCGGCAACCGTCATATTGGCGGCTTCCGCTATGAACTTCGCTTGCTTCATGAAGTCATCGCTTTGCAGAAACTCCCCGGCAAGCGTGAAGATGTCGCCGCCCTTGCCCAAACCGAAGTCGTACCAGAGCTGTTTCGCCACGTTCACACGGAAAGAGGATGTGCGCTCGCCCCTGTACGGGGCAAGATACCACAGCTCGTTACCGCTCCTTCTGACAGGCTCATGCCCCAGCCGTGCGAGAAAATCCGCAAGCGGCATCCTTCTGACAGCATCTATTTCCGTCCTTTCCATGCCCGTGTCAGTTGATGATGAACTTGATACCGACCCCGAACTGCGTGTGGAACTTCCGTGTGTCGCCACCCCAAAGGCAACGCTCCCGCAGGTTGGCAAGCAGGGCGATACGGTCTGCCACGTAACACTCCACATCGAGCGTCAGCGCACCGCCGTAGATGAAGGCGTCCCGGTCGTGCAGCGTGGAGCCGTCATGCAGCACCTTCTTCCCCCAATTTACCGCCTCATATCCGGCGAGAGCCGAAGCCCCGGCATAGACGAAAACAATCTTTCGGGCGTCCGACAGTATCTTGAAGTAATAGCCGCCCTCCGCCGTGAACTGCGCCACGGGTATCTTGGTGTCCTTGTAGGGATTGTTCTTCAACAGGTATTCGCCACCGAACACCCACTTGTTCCCCTTCTTCGTGTAGGTGGAGAGAGCCGCCCCGAAGCTGTACCCGCCGTCCTTGCCGCCGAGATTGAAGCCGTCCGCCATGTCCGCCCTCACCTCGATGCCCTGCATCTTCGGCAGACACCGCTGGGCGTGCGCCTGCCCTGTAAAAAGGGCAAGCGACGCGATGATTATTGCGATGTACTTTCTCATGGTCAGCGTACTTGAAGTTCGTTGATGGTACCCGCGCGTACCAAATCCTCGTTCTCAATCACGAAGGACTGGTGACGGCCGCCGTTCTTCTCGTTCAATTCCACCACGAGGCACTTGTCATCGGGGATGGTGAACTTCGCCATCGTGAAGACCGTGCGCTCGCTCTTTTTGCCCGGCACGAGGGTGGCGTAGTTCTGCGCGCGGAGCGGCAGAATAATCTGCTCCTGCACGGCAGTACGCTTCGCAACCTTCTTGTCCACGATTTTCCAAGTGATGTAGTCCACATCGAAAGGCACGTTGCTCTGGTTCTTTATCTCCGTGTGGAAATAAAGCAAGCCGTTGTGCGTGTAGATGCCTTTCAACAGGTATTGGATGCCGAAACGCTTGCAGCCGATATGCTTCACCTCGCGCTTGTTCTGTTTGTGGATGGACTTCATGATAAGGCGCACCAGCATCGGGCTTTCGCTGCCCAGCTCTTTCAGATAGATTTCCTGCGCGTTGTTCGGGCGGTTCACCGTGCTGCCGTCATGGATGAAGTCGCACATCTCCACGTTGAGCAACAGCGGTTCGGCGGCGTACTTCACGTTGAAGGTGTAGAAACTGCCGTCCTCCGTGATGACGGACATATTCGTTTCGTTGGGAAAATTCCTTACGGTAGCCTTCACACGGATGATGTTCTCCGCTCCGTCGGCTTTCCCGGCAATCAGGTCGGGCGAGCCTAAATCGACATAGCGCACCTCCGCCGGAAAAATGACGTGGACGGTCTTGTCGTAGGTCACTTCCAGACCGTGCGGCGGTATCATGCGGTCGAAGGTCAGCTTGCGTGACAGCCCGTGATATAGGTCGCCGTCCGCCTCCTTCTGCGGATAGACCTCCTTCGTCAAGGTCGGTTGTTCACTTCCGTTGGTCGTTTCAACGGTTACATTCTCCTGCGCGTTGGCAGTTATGATGCCCATAGCGAGGGCAAACATGATGATTACTTTTCTCATTACTTTTGGATTTTAGTGGTAATTTTTATTGTTTTCAATATTTTTCTTGGTAAAGCATGACCCTGTACCCGGCTTTCAGATGCACCTTGACGGTTCGCATCTTTTTGGCGATGTACTGGCTCGTGCCTTGTATCAGCCCCTTGCCCAAGTCGGAGGCGAGCTGCGCCCCGGCATTGGTGGAGATGTTGATGCTGCTTCCCAGCGAGCCGCCCATGTTGGCGGCGACCTCCCGGACGGCGTTCATCTCCATCGAGTTCGGGATGAAGATGCCGGGCTGTCCGTCCGTGTCATAGACCGCAAGCTCCACGGGGATAATCGTGCCGTCGTATTCCAGCGAGGTAATCTCGATGTCGAGCCGCTCACCCTGTATCTTGCCCGTGCCGACCACCACCGCACCCCGGGGTATTGTCCTGCCTGCCACCGCCATAGGCTCCAGCAGGCGCAGCCTTACCGTCTGCCCGTCCGTCACGCTCTGCGCCCCATGCACGCACGCCGGTATGGTGTTCCTGTCCAATACCTCCGCCGTGCCGACAGCCGTGTTGAAACCCCGGTTGCGTTCCTGCGATAAGGCGGCGACAAACTCCGCGTTACTCATAGGCTGTGAGAGTGAAGAAACTACTTGATGCTCCACCTGTCTGATAGGCATTGCCTTGTTCTTCTTCCCTTTCTGCACGGTAGTTGGCTCTGCCCTCTGTTCCGCCGATGGCTGTCCTCCGTTCTGACCGCCCATGTACTTTGCCGCCAGCTCGTAGGACTTCTCCATAAGAGCCACCTGCTCGTCCATAGAGGAAGCCTTGCCCCTCTCGCTTTCCAGTTCCGACTCCAGCGATGCGATGCGCTCCAACAATTCGTCCATCTCCGCATTGTCGTTTTTCGGCTGGTCGTAGAAGTTTCCGAGCGTGGCGTTCAGGTCACGGTAGGCGGCTGCGGAGGACTGGATGGTCTGCGGCGTGGCTGGCTTTGCCCTTTCTTCCTTGCCGCCCGGATTGGCGAGGTCGAAGTCCACTCCGTTCTCCGTTCCCGCTATCTCGCGGTCGAACATGTCGCCCAGCTGCCCGATGGCACGGTTGCGGCTCTCCTGACGCTCTTCCATCTCCCCATGCTCGTAGGCTTTCAGCTTGTCGCCGATAATCTGCCGGTTCGCCTTGTCAGCGTCGGGCATCTCGGTGTTGTATCCGTCCGTTCCCGGCGGTTGCTCCTTGCCGGAGGACGGGGCGAATATCAGCCACATCGCCCCGATGAACACCAACACCATAGCGGGCAGCACGATCATCTTCTGCCGTTTCAGCCGTTGCGCCTCTGTCAGCGGTTCGCGCTCCTTTTTCGGTTTCCCCGTTTCGGGAGCAGCTTTGTTCTCTTTCGTCGGTTCATTCTTTGTCTGTTCCATATAAATAAGGTGTTAAGTGATTGCCTGTTTCCGCCGGGGTCGGCAGTTCCACCCGTCCGGCGTGTCCCGTTTCCATATGTGAGCCGTCGTTCCTGCCGATGTCATAGACGGCTCTGCCGAAGGTGTAAAGGGCAAGCACCGCGAAGGCGGCGAACATCCCCAGCACGATGCGGCGGCGTGTTTCCGGCGGCAAGCCGTCCAGATACCCTTTGAGACTTGCCGCCAAGCGTTTCCGTTTGTCGTGGAGTTTCCAATACATGCCCCACATTGATTTTCTGATACTTTTCATGTCCTGTTACCGTTTGATAGTCTGTAAATCCTTGTTCTCAATGATGGTGAAACCCTCGATGGTAAAACCGTTCGGGTTGTCATCCGACCGCGATGCGTTCAGCAGGCGGCAGGTGGTCACGAGGCTGCGCTCGGTGACGTTGCTCTGCCGGATGATTTTCTGTGTGGCGTAGGTCACGGCACGGTAGGGATAGGCGTTGAAGTCGCACACCACGCTGTCCACCTTCAGCACTTGGTTGATGTTCCCGGCGATGATGCGGTTGTAGTACCCCTTCTCCGCGAAGTCCGAATAATAGTGGTACACGCTCTTGTCCGCCAGCAGCAAGGCACGTTTCACGTTGTGTTCAATCGCGCTTTTTTCAGGTGATAGCGTGAAGAACATCTCGTGGAAACGGCGCACATGTTCCCGTGCCTCCGCCGGGCGGTTCTGCGACAAATCCTGAGACAAGGCGAGCATCAGGCTCTTGCCGTTGTCCAGCACATAGATTTTCTCCCGTTGCTTCTCTGCGAAACGGTAGGAGTTCCACACGCTCCACACCGTCACCACGGCGCACAGCGAGAGGAAGACGATACCGAACAGGCGTATCTGCCTGAACGACGATTCGATGTTTCTAAGTGATTTGAATTCCATTTATATTTTCCAATTTATGATTGCACATTGATTATTTCAGCAATTTGCCGACACGTCCGACTGCGTTTCCTGCGGCTGCACCCGCCACGCTGCCCGCCATGCTTCCGGCTCGTCCCGCCATCTGGTTCACGTTGCGACCGTAACCGCCCATGCCTCCGGCTTGGATAATCCAGCCCGCAACGGTGGGAATGGTAAAGTAGCCGATGATGCCGATGCAGAGGAATACGATATACACCCCGTCGCTCGAATCCAGCGAGAAGTTCGGGTCTGCCTGCATCCGCTCGATGTCGTTTTGCAGCATCAGAACCTGTATCTTCGCCAGTATGGTGCTGAACATGTCCGATACCGGTAGCCACAGATAGACCTGTATATAGCGGCATATCCACTGCGTGAGCGTGTTTTGGAAACCGTCCCATACCGACAGGGCGAAGGCTATCGGACCGAGAATCGCCAGCACCACGAGAAAGAAGGTGCGGACGGTGTCTATCACGAGGGCGGCGGCTTGGAACAGCAGTTCGAGTATCTCGCGGAAGAAGTCGCGGATGCTCTTCTTCATGTTGTACATTCCCCGGTCGATATACATTCCCGCCATCGTCACCATGTCGGAGGGCGACCAGCCGAGTTCCTCCAGTTGCTTGTCAAATTCCTCGTTGGACACGAGGTAGGCGGTTTCGGGGTTGCGTACCATCGCCTCGTATTCCAGTTTGTCCTTCTGCTCCCGGTATCGGTTCATGTCCAGCGTTTCCGCCTCCAGCATCTTTGCCGTGCCCTGTACGACGGGTGAGAGGATGCTGTTTATCGTGCCCAGCACCACAGTCGGGAAGAACATGATGCACAGACCGATGGCAAAAGGACGGAGCATCGGGAATACGTCTATCGGTTCAGCTCTCGCCAGCGACTGCCATACCCGGTAGGCGACGTAGAACAGCGCACCCAGCCCGGCGATGCCTTTCGCCACACCAGCCATGTCCCCACACAGCGGCATCATCTGCTCATAAAGTGAACGTAAAATCTGATGAAGGTTGTCGAACTTCATAGGCTACCAGTATCTTTCGTTCATGTTCCCGTACAGCCCCATGATGCGGTCGAGGTCGTTCTTCTTTTTCGCACGCAGGTAACTCACGGAGATGTTCTTGTTCGTGTAGTAGCTCACGAGGTTGCGGTAACGCTTCATCTTCGAGTGGCAGCGTTCCACCACGTCCATGCGCTCCTTGTCGGTCATGGAGAGCGTGGTGATGTTCACCACGTTCCTGAGTTCCGTCAACACTTCGTTGCTTTCCTCCAGCAGTTTCGTGTAGCCGAAAGCGATTGCGGAAAGCTCTTCGGGTCTGAAATTCCCGTCACGGAGCATCCGTTGGAAACTGTTCACATAGATGTCTGTGATGTCGCCCACCATCAGGATGGTCTGCTGCACCTTGCGGGCGTCCTTGACCAGATTGTTCACCGATTTGAGGGCATCGTAATACTTCTTGCCCTGCTGATAGATTTTCACCGTCTCCTGAAAGTTGCTCACCATGTTCGTGGCGGTCTTGGAGGTATGGATGATGTTTTTGGAGGCATTGATGATGCCCTGCGCTAGATTGCCCGGATCGCTTACGACCCACTGTGCGCTTGCCCTGCCCGCGAAAAGCAGGCACAGGCAGATAATCATTGTTATTCTTGTTCTCATGTTACTTTGGATTTTAGTGGTTGTTATTCTTCGGTCGGATGTCCCGGCTGCGGCTTCACCCGCACATAGTCCCCGTTTGGCGAGAAAGTCAGCACATCCGTGGCCTCGTTGTAGGACACGTCGATGCGGAAGCCGGTGTTCATGAACAGGTTGCCGTTCTCCTCCTGCAAGAGATAGGTTTCCGGCTTGAGCTTGCGGCGCAGACCGCTACGACGGAACACCGTCACTTTGTAGGCTTCGCCCTCCTTGTAGATAAGCACGTCAGGTTTTCCCTCCACGCTCTCCCAGTTCCCGCACAGCATGTCGCGGCGGTTGTCGGCCACGTCGCAGGATTGCAGCATCATGACCGCCAATCCGATAAGGCACTTGCTGACTTGCAGCATTTTCACTTTTGGTAAATTCATACGCGTTTTTCTTTTTTGGTTGATACATTCTGTTTTTTAGTTATTCCTTGTTTCTCCGCCTTTCGGCAAGCTGCCGGATGGCGGCTTCGATGTCGTCGCCCAGCTTCTCCGCCAGACGGTAAACCTCCACTTTTTCCGTTTCCTCGGTGGTGTACGCCAGATACTCTTCCGCGCTGACCTCCGTGGCATAGACCGCCGACTGCGTGCCGCCCAAGCCTATCCACACCTCCTTGTAGAGCCGTGAAGGGTTGTTCGCCATGTTGATGGAGAGTATCTGCGACTTCTCCTTTTCCGTCAGTCCGAGCAACGCCTGTATCTGGTCGAACTTGTTCATATATTTCCTTTGGTCAAGCAGGATTTTACAATCCGAGTTGTTGATAATGCTCTCTTTGACCACCGGAGAACTGATAATGTCGTCCACCTCCTGCGTCACCACGATTGCCTCGCCGTAATATTTTCTGACCGTCTTATACATATAGCGCAGATATTCAGCCATGTTCGCCGATGAGAGGGCCTTCCAAGCCTCTTCCACGATAAGCTGTTTCCGCACGCCTTTCAGCCGCCGCATCTTGTTGATGAAGGCTTCCATGATGATGATGGTCACGACGGGGAACAGTTCGCGGTTTTCTTTAATCGAATCTATCTCGAAGACGATGAACCGCTTGCCGAGCAGGTCGATGTTCTCCGTGGAGTTGAGCAGGAAATCGTAACGCCCGCCCCGGTAATACTGCCGCATGGTGGTGAGCATGTTGTCGATGTTGAAGTCGGACTTCTCCACCTTGATGTCACGCTGTGCCAGTTCCTTGCGGTAGTCGTCACGCATATACTCGTAGAAGGTGTTGAACGACGGCACGATGCTACGGTCGGATTGGATGCGCTCAATATAGGCACTCACGGCACTGCCCAGCTCGCCGCTCTCCGTCTTTGTCACCTTGTCGTCCTCCGACTTCCAGAGCGTCAGCAACAGGGTCTTGATGCTGTCCTTCTTCTCCACGTCGAAGATGTAATCGTCGGTGTAGAACGGGTTGAAGCTGATGGGCTTATCTTCCGTGTAGGTGAAATACACACCGTCCGCTCCGCCTGTCTTGCGTCGGATCATGCCGCACAAGCCCTGATAGGAGTTTCCCGTGTCCACCAATACCACATGTGCGCCTTGCTCATAATATTGGCGCACGAGGTGGTTCATGAAGAAAGACTTGCCGCTGCCCGAAGGACCCAGCACGAACTTGTTGCGGTTGGCTATAATTAATGTGTATAATTTTCTATCTATTTAATACTGAATATCATGGATTTATAGCGTAGGATATATCAATATTAACATTTTACAAACATGCAATTTGCATACAAATAGAGTGGTTATAAGAAAACAGAAAAGGATATTTGTTGTTAATGGGTAAATGTGGTAGGAGATGTTTTTATATCTGTTTTCCCTCGTTTTTCAGTGAAAAATAGACATGATACAGGCGAAAAGAAGAATACTGTTTTTCTTTTCGCCTGTATATATATTTTGCTGTCTATAAAAGTAGGTTTAGTTCGTTTTGGATATATAGACAAAGGGATAAACTAAACTTGCAATGTATAGGAAAGCCTTTTCTTGAATATTAAAAGTTAATTTGTTCAAACTTAATAAGAAAAAAATAGCTTAACAAGCTGTTCTATTATTAACTTTCCCTATATTTGAGTGTTGTTTATATAACTGGTTATGAAACATTTTCTACCCATATTATTTATATTTTCTTTCAATCTTGTCAGCCCACTTTTAGCACAAGACAAGAATTGTGCAGATATGTCTGCTTTATTAGAGAACAAAATATGGAAAGTGCAACTTCCTAAAGACAAACAATATGCAATGGAAATGGAATTTCGTAGTGCCGGATGGAGAACTACGTTTCTATATGATGAAAAACAAACCAAAACATTTTATTCCTATTCTTTGCATGGAGATACTATCAAACTTGAGTTCAACTTATAAATGCAACTTTTTGGGTGCGGATAATAAGCAAT
>NZ_QSOO01000031.1:0-25503 GCF_003436255.1 Bacteroides sp. D20
ACAGAACTGTTCAATCTTATATGCATTACTATTTTTAGGCCCGATGCATAGAATAATATTATTTCTGCTTTTATCACTTACAATATTTGCCAGTTTACCTAAATCAATGCTATCAATATCTAGTATATTAGAAAATATATGAATAACATTTTTATATCTGTAACCTAATTCATGAATTTCATTTTCTTTTCCTGCTCCAGGTAAATAATTTTGTATTGGCTGTATACATACAGCACCATTAGTTGCAATTGTAAGATTTATTTCTGCCCTTTCCAATGCAAATTTTGACGGTTCTATAAGTGTTATTTGTTTTAACCATTGTAGTAAATCATGTTCTTTAAAGCAGTCAACAACACACATTGAACCAATACCTTGCCCGCATCCCCAATCAACAATTTCAATACTCCCTGATATATTATCAAAAGGAAAGTTCTGTAAAGCTGATCTACATTTTATCATATGCATTTCCCCATAGGCAGCAATATAACAATTTAAAGCATCTTCATTGTCTAATAAAGCAACACCATTATGAAGATCTGGAAATCTATATGGTCTTGTCTTATAATCTGAAGGCGTTAAACTTCTACATGTTTCTATTACATCTTGCATAGAAAGAGATGCTTTCGCTTTTATATGTTCATAGTATTCTCTCATTCCTTTATCTACCGGTTATATTTTCATTGTGCGGATTTTCTCTATGTTTCATATAATTCTGTTTAGCAATCTCCTTGCTCGAATTTGCGTAACAGTATTCACAAAGATGCGGACATGTATTGTACTCTCCAATATCCTTGCTGTCTATACATCCGCAGACTTTCCTTTGACCTTTATCTTTCTTGTTTTTCTTATATTCAACACTAATCTCTCCGAATATATCCTTCGTAACTTCTACACCTATATGGTTCATCAGCAGCATGTCATCAGAGAAATACTTTATCATCAATTCATCATCTATACACTTGTTATGCTTGATACCAAACATATCCAGGTCTATCTTTTCTGCACACGTAGCCAGTTCGAGTTTCCATTCCTTGTTCATATCCACGAGCCCAGTAGCAAACTCTATCATATCTTCCTGTGAAAACTCTCTATACTGAATATTGTTCTTATAGAGATTGTTCTGTACCTTCTTATATGACGAAATATCAGCAAAACTGAAGACAAGTTTCTCTGTATATCCGTTCAATTTGACTCCTATATTGTAAATCTTCTCCAAGAGATCATCTACTATCAAACCTTTGGCTAATATCAATGGGTCAAATCTCCATATTACTTTTCCATATCCTAATCTATCAACCAACCTCTTGAATGTATCCATTCTATTACTTAATGATGGTACACCCATCTCCAGTTTCTCTTCATAATAGTCATTCAATGTAAACTGGATATAGCTATTTATGCCTCTATTATCTAAATAGTCCAATAAACCTCCTGTCTTAAGAAGTGGAGTCGGATTCTTTGACCAGAATACAATAAGCCTTGTCTTATCGTATGCCACATAAGATTTTACCCCATTGAAAGGGTTTTTCCAAACTGAGTATCCTTTATGCAGCCTTTCCTGGAACCAGTCTGCATAAAAGGCAGGTATATCTGTAGCACGGCTTGCTGACACAATTATTGGTACACTTGCTTCTACACTTATACCATCGTCTGTATTTATCTTTATCTTTTCCATTTTTACTGTTTACTGTAATCAGTTCTTTTCTAATAACTTTAAAATTACTTTTGAGGATAAGAATACACATAAATTTAATGGCCATTCTGTGTTGCATGGTGTATTATCATCATTACAATTTCCAGCACATAATATCCCTACAACTTCTCCATTAAGAAATACAGGACCACCACTACTTCCTGATTTAAGCTGTTCATCAGTCTCAGCAGCATAGTAATTCCCATCTTTTAATCCATTTACTATAGCATTACACTCTACATATTCTTCACCTAACATTCGCCAACTACAACTTTTCAATACATCACCTTTTTCTGGAACAACATCAGAAAGGACCAGCAGACTTTTGGCATTTGGTATAGAATATACTGCTATATCATAACTATCAGAATCATTCTCATCATTATGGAAAACTATCGGATTTATCAAAGGTATTTTTTTACCGTTCCATCTTATGCTTGGGTTTACACATTTATTTATTACATGACCTGCTGTTATAAACATATCTCCGACCATTATACCGCAACCTTCAATATTGTTATCAGATATAATGGATAGAACGTATTGCTTCACTTTTGTTATATCCTGAATCTTATCCATATTAATTATTTATCAAAAACAATATAATAGCCACCAGCACCACATAAAGTTCCACTGGCTTAGGCTATCTCAACCCTATACATAGACTGGAGCAGCCTTAATTTTCTGGTGAAAGCATTGTCATAGAAGTTGCCCGATTTCGGATTCTGCCTATACACACCCTCTATCGTCACCACCTTAGCTAGTATCTTCTGATACTCATTGAATATACATACTATTCCTGCAGTGTGTATATCACCGAAGTCTTGACTATGTTGATTTTATCATCCATTATGAAAGTATTTATTTTATAATATATATCCTATTTTCCTACAACTTATAACGCCTCTTTTCAATATAATGACATCAATAGTTTCTTTTTGATAATGTTCGAATTGATATTTTTCATTATCGTATTTTTCCATTATATATTTTTCATATTCATAATCACTTATACCATAGACATCATATCCAAGTTTTTTACAAACATCTTTAGGTAATGAATAATCTTGCTTAACTAAACCAAAAACAGTATATCCTCCTTTAACACATAGAGACATCATTATATGTTCTTTGGTTGTAAAAATAAATCCACCTAAAATAGAACCTATAAGACTACCTAAAGCATAAGACAAAACGGGCACTTCCCAAATTAATTGCATACTTAATCCACCTATAATACCTCCACATGCTATATACAAGTTTCTTTCAGTATTTACTGCAAACTCTTCTTCTGACATTTTTCCCTTGACTAATTTATAACTATCACAAATAGCTTGTACAGCAAATACTGCAATGGTAGAAACAGCAGGAGCAAAATTTTCTGACATAGATAAAGCCTTCAAAGAATCACCAAGTACTCCCATCTCTGCATAGGTAGTAATAGACGCAGTAATTGTTCCCAATACAAAGCCTTGAGCACCTCCTAATAGTCCTGATTTGCCTATATTTAATAAATCTTCTTCTCTCAATTTCTCATCGTTAATCATATTTATTATTAGCTTATAAATATTAGGCAGTATTTTAATAAGAGCAGAAACCCAGGCAGCATTCAATCCTGCATTAAATATATTTGTGCATATATGTCTTATGTCAGCTTGTTTAGCAATCGTTATATCATATCTTCTAGGATCAAACTTTCCTTCCTTGCCCAATTTTGCAAGTTCTTTAGCCATATCCTCTGTCAAAGGCATTGATTGATCTCCCACAGGTGAGGATAAATGATCAGTAAGCTTAGACCTTACATCTTGTAATATTTTAGCAATCTGCTCTCTATCTGGATTATTCAGATTATTTAATTCTTTTGATATTTGCTTATCTAAAGCAACAATTGCATCTTTTATTTGATCCGTTGGTATAAGTCGAGCCTGACCTTCATACATACCTAACATCATATCTGTATTAGGGTCTATGCCATTCATTGACAGGAAATCCCTCCTATTCGGGATATTACTTTTATCCTTTAGGCTGTGAATGTATCTTTGATAAGCCCACTCTAAAGGATGACTTTGGGCCATAGCACTGCTTGCGCCATCTTTGTAATATTTCAGACTATAGTCTTCTCCCCAACTAGTAGTGACATCAACAGAGCCTAACTTATTTGAGTTTACCATTGATGCTCTTTCTGTACTACGATTAGCAGTTGCATTAATATTAAGTGTATAAGTATGCCAAACTTCTGCTATATATCCTTTCAACTGAGGGTTATTATTTCCTTTAAAATCATTCATAGCTTGTGTTAATTTATCAATTTCAACTTGAATGTTATTTAAATATTCCCCGTTAGTTAATCTGGTACTTTCAGCTCCTACATATACACCTAATTCATTAATAAAGTAACTTACTCCGTTTCTAAAGTTTTTTTTTTACTATCTTCCGAATCATTACTACCTTCCGTTAAATCACTTAAATTATCATTACATTCATCATTTATCTTTAGTAATTCTTCCAAGTAAAAACGATAAAAAATAACAACTGCCAATAAATTTTGATGTTTTCTTTTTTCACTTTTAGTGAAATAATTCTCTAATATCTTGTATATCCACGCAAACAGAAATCCCAAATGTCCGAAAATCCTTTGGTAAGGCGTCTTACAGGATACAGCCATCCAAACACATACCGAACGAATTCTTTCATCATTGTTCTTACAACTATTTACTACATTTTCCCAATCTTTTCCGTTTTTGATATTTTCCACTTGTTGGGCTATATCATCATCTATATTTTTATAGTTTAAATTTAAATCTTTCAATATAGTTATAAGATCCTTTTTTAAATTAGAGTAGGATTTCTCTGTCCAATTAAAGTCTTCACAATATACCCAAGCATTTTTTCCATAATAGCCTATATGAATTCCATACTTATTATATGCATCTTTAAACATTTTCGATTTCTTATTCACACTTTTCTTTCCTATATATAGGACATATTCTTTAGATACTATTTCTTGATTCTTAAATTGTACCAAATTAAAATCCAGGTTATTAATGGAGTCATTATTTGATACTAGTATCTTTAAAAACTCTGCAACTTCCTGTAGGTTTTTGTCGTAACAAGTTATAAATTTCGCCATAATTATTTTAAATGTTCTAAACAGTAATTTGCTACAAAGTATCGCATAATAATTCCTTGATATTGACACCTAATATCAAAGAAATCTTTTTAAGTGTATACAAATCCGGCTGAGATGTATTTGTACACCACTTAGAAACAGTAGTTGTATTAACACCTAATTTTTCAGAAAGCCACTTATTTGTTTTTTTCTTCTCAACTAAAACTAGTTTTAATCTATTTAAATCTTCCATAAAACTGTATTTATCTGTTTTGAACGCAAATATAGTGATTTTAAGATATGAACTCAAAGGAAAGTTTGATCGAAATTTAAGCTGAACAATAAGTATAATATACTTATTATTTATGATAATAAATATGGAGTTTTATATTTAGGCGACAATCATTATTTATAGTGACTTACCCAATTTTAATCAATTATTCGATATAAACTCTAATATGCTAATAATCGATATTATATAATTCGGATCTTCTGCATATCCAATTTCATCAAGCCAAAGCAGATAGTTACCACCTTTATACTTATATTGTACTTTTGTATAATAAGCCCGGACACTTTCTGTCCAATGATTGAATTCATAGTATTTCCCTGTACATGGATTGGTAAGTCCGAAAAGATTATGCTTGTTTAGGCATACTGATGAACGGAACCATCCGGTCTCCAGTATAGCCTGGGCCAATACGATTTTGGGGTGTAGGATTCCATTTCTTATGATTTCTTTATAAAGATTGGGGATGGTAAGTTCAGGAAGATTGTTTTCTGATTTCGTAATATCATCTGTTTTCTTTTGCTGCCCTGTTTTCAGGGATGTTTTCCTGTCACTATTCCGGCTGTTATCATCCAATTCCTTTTGATTGTCCAGCCTGACAATCAGGGTATCCTTTGCCAGCATCTTACTCTTTTCCCTTTCTATAACATCCTTTTCTACATGCTTATAGGCTTCTTTTTGTCTTTCTGTAGGCCGAATTTCCGAATCTCTGGTTATCGTATAGAACTGTGCCGATACGCTTACCGGCAAAAACATCAGTAGCAATAAAATCAGAATAGTGTTGTGCATTTCTTTTTCAGGAGATTGCCGTGAATACATTTGTGGCATTCAGGCGGTTAGAACCGCAAATATAACAGCTTAATTACAGTAATATGGAAATGCACAACAGAAATCAGTCCGGTTTGTTGCCATACGAAAAACTGGCAATACTGGGTATCGACCGTGAAAAGGCGGACAGCTTACCCATGGAAGTGAAGGAGAAGCTGATGGCAGGTGAAGTGACTCCCATCATGCAGGTATCCATCAATGCAAGGAACGGCAGCATCATCACCATGCCGATGAAGCTTCAGATGACTACAGACAAAAACGGTGCTCCGGCTCTGATTGCTTATCCGGTACGTGCCGAACTGGACCGGGAACGCAACAAGGTTCTCAATCTCACTCAGCAGGAGGCTGAACGCCTGGCCAGAGGTGAGGTAATACAGAAGGCGGTCAACGTAAACTGTGAAAAGACTCAGCAGTATCTCCAGCTTGATCCGGAAACGAAATCCGTCATTCACAGACGTGTTACAGACATCAAGCTGGAGCAGCGTCTGAAGGACATGGAGAAGGTAAACGACATTGAACTGGGTATGCAGCAGAAGCAGCAGGTACGGGAGGGAAAACCTGTTGAACTGAATGTGGGCGGCGAGAAGGTTTCAGTCGGCATTGACCTGAAGGAGCAGCAGGGATTCAGGCTTATCAAGGGGGACATGAAGGAATGGGAAAGACAGCAGAAGCTCCGCTATGATGAGATTCATCCTGAATACCTCGGCCTTGTCATGACTGACAAGAACCGTTGGGAGTATCAGAAGGTGGTGGACAGACAGTCCGTGGAGCGTGCCATTTCACTCTCTCCATCCCGGAAGGAAACAAAAGCAAACAGCCTTAAACTCTAATACTGATTCCTATGGCAAAAAAGACAGATTCAGATAATGATAACGGTATCATACGGCAGTTCAACGAACTGAAGAAGAAGCATCCGGATGCCATGCTGCTGTTCAGACGGAACAGTTTCTATGAACTCTATAAGCAGGATGCCGTCAAGGCTGCCGCAGTGCTTGCCATCGAGATTACAGACAGGATTCAGCCTGACTACAAGAGACCGGTAAAGGTTGCATCATTCCCTCAATCAGCACTGGACGTTTATCTGCCCAGGTTGATACGTTCCGGAATCAGGGTCGCAATCTGTGATGAACTGGACACTCCTTTGAAGAAGAAGGTCGGACAGGACAAGGCTGAGAATAATGACAGAACCATTCAAAACAGTACAGATATGGGAAAGAAGAAAAAGGAACAGGGTGCGCAGGAAGCCCCTGACAGAACAGTGGAGAACACTGTAGATGTAAAACCTGCAAGGGAAAAGAAGTCGAAGGCCAAAGCTGAAACCAAAGCTGAGACCGGGACGGATAATGAGGTAAAGGCCGAAAAGAAGGACGGACAGAAAACGGAGACAGCCCAGGAACGAAAACCCCGTGAGCCGCAGATGGTGACTGCCAACGGTGAAAAAGTGACTCATGGTCATGCCTACCAGAGTACCACCAATCCTGCCGACTGGTACTTTACCGCAAAGATTGACGGACAGCAGCTCAAGCCGCAGAAGATGGATGCAGCCGACCTTGCTGCCTATCAGAATAAGGAAATGACGGTGCCGCAGCTGATGGAACGATACTATCCGACAAAGTTGATGCCGAAGGTATCTGAGGAAGCCTTCCGTATGCCAATGGAGATTGCAGGACCGGACGGTTCTATAACCGTTAACAAGTTCAATGTCTATAAGGAGAAAGACGAGCAGCGTCCTGACTTTGGGAAATACAAGTTCTATGTTCAGGTTGGGGATACGAACATGTCTGCCGTGGCTTCACGCCAGGACCTGAATGCCTACTTTGACAGGGTGGCAACTCCAAACCAGCTTATTGAAAAGAACTTCGGGGAACGTCTGCATCTGAAGTCTGCATACGAGAAGTATCAGCTTCCTGAAGGTGTTGACCCCAAGGGTGTGCGTGTGGCCAAGGACAGGAATGACAACAAATGGAAGGTGTCAGTTGACCTCGGAGAAAAGGGACAGACTTCCCGACATGAAATCTCCTTTGATGACGGTTATTCGCTTTTCAAGACCAAGACGGCCACAAGGGAACAGATTGCGGCCAAGTACCTGAATACGGAGATAACAGGTATGCTTGCAGCCAACACCGCAAAGGTAGAGAAAACGGCTTCTATGAAAATGTAACATAATCAGAAAACTAAAATACAAGTTATATGTCAGCTAAAATGAATCATGAGGAGCTTGTGGAGCTTCTGCAGGAGGGCAAGATAGGTTTCCTCCGCTTTGTTATGGACAGTGGGAATGCAGATGATTATCTGGAGTGGTGCCGTTCACACGGTACTGACCCTTCGGATGAATCGGCTGAGTTCTATGTGGAACAGACGGACATCGAGCAGATGGACCGTCAGGTAATGGATGACGACAGCTATGGCATCTGGAACTGACTCTCAGGGAAACAGCGGACAGGCGGCCATAGACCGCTTCGCTGCAATGATGATTGAGCGTATGCAGCAGATGAAGGATACCGGATGGAAACAGGGATGGATTGGCGGTGCATCGGGTTATGCCGGACTTCCGCAGAATGTGGGTGGCCGCAACTATTCCGGTTCCAATTCCTTCTTCCTCCAGATGCATACTGCAGCCATGAACTACCAGCTTCCGGTATATCTGACCTTCAAGCAGGCGCATAACCTGAAGGCTCATGTCCTGAAGGGTGAAAAGGCTTTCCCGGTGGTGTACTGGGATATGATGATAAAGGACAGTCACGGCAAGAGGATAAGCACGGAGGAATACCGTACAATGAGCAAGGAAGAGAAGAAGAATATGGATGTTATTCCTTTCATCAAGTCTTTCCCGGTGTACAATGTGGCACAGACCAATCTGGCCGAAGTGCAGCCGGAGAGGATGCAGAAGCTTATGGACAAGTTCAAGGTTCCGGAACTTAGGGATACGGAAGGTATGTACACCCATGCCGCACTCGACCGTATGGTGGAGACGCAGCAGTGGCTATGCCCGATACGTGCCGACAAGCGTGAGAACGGTGCCTATTATTCTCCCTCGAAGGATATTGTGGTGCTGCCCATGAAGGCGCAGTTCAATATCGGTGATTCTCCGGAAGAAACCTACCGTGGCGGAATGGAGTATTATTCTACCATGCTGCATGAAATGACTCACTCCACCATGACACCGGAGCGTCTGAACAGGGAGATGGGCGGAAGGTTCGGTGACCCGAAATATGCCAAGGAGGAGCTGGTGGCGGAACTTACGGCTGCCATGATCAGCCATTCCATGGGATTTGATTCCAGGATAACGGACAACTCGGCTGCCTATCTGGACTCGTGGATTGGTGTACTGAAACAGGAACCGAAGTTTATCGTATCGGTCATGGCTGACGTAAATAAGGCTTCCGACCTGATTCTTGACCATGTGGACAAACAGCGTCTGGCTCTCGGCGAACAGCCTTATCTGGCAAAGAATGACCCGCTGGCTCCTGTCAGTGCGGACGAGGAGATGCCTTTCAGGAATGCGGCCATTGTCAAGACCCGTTCCGGAGACTATGCCATCCGTGCGTCATACGATGGCGTGGAGCTGGGACTGAAGAAGGTTTCCAGGGAAACGGCCAGGACATTCTTCCAGCTTACGGACTGGAAGGACAAGGAGGCTTTCCTGAACATGACTGCACGAAAGACATACGAACCGGAGATTACCATGATGGGCCAGAACCGGAATGCCGGTACAGGACTTGGTATATGAAATTCTGTATAACATCTTTAATCGGAAAGCATGAGTGACTACAAGGTTAATTTCAGGGAAATGAAATCCCGTGTGGGGATTGACGATATTGCATACGCCCTGGGATACCGTCTGGATAGGAAGGCCGGTGTCGGACGTTACATCGAGCTGGTGCTCGGTGAAGGCGGTAACAGGAGGGATACGCTGATTGTCAGCCATCCGAACGACAAGGCAGCACAGACGTTCTTCCGGCGTGACGGTTCCAAGGGCGATGTGGTGACACTCATCCGTGAGAATCTTTCTTCCTTTACGGTATCAGGAAAGGATGAGTGGCAGAAGATAGCCAAGGTCATGGCACGTTTCGCCAACATGCCTGAACCTGAATACAGGGAGGACAGGGAGTATATAAAATCGGCAGGTAAATCATGCGGTGTGTTTGAACCTTCCAGATATGAGGTGAAGCCGGTTGACACCGAAAAAATACCCGGACTGTTTTTCCGGCGCGGACTGTCCAAAGCGACCGTTACGGTTCTTTCACCCTTTATTTCCCTTATAAGGGACAGGAACAACGGGAAGTTTGAAGGCTACAATATCGGATTCCCATATACTGACGGAAAGGGAAATGAAGTCAGGGGGTATGAAATCAGAGGACATGGCGGTTACAAGTCGAAAGCTGCCGGTACTGATTCGTCATCTTCGGCATGGGTGGCTGTTCCTTCGGGTATCAGTCCGGACAATGTAAGAAGCGTGTTTTTCTGTGAATCTGCATTTGATGCTATGGCCTTCTACCAGATGAACCGAATACAGATTGGGGACAGTGCAGCTCTTGTTTCATTGGGCGGCACATTTTCCGACAGGCAGATAACCGGAGTCATGGAGCGTTTTCCCAATGCACGTGCCTTCGACTGTTTTGACAACGACCTGGCCGGAAGGATATACGGACTGCGCATGATGGCTCTGCAGGAAGGTATTCAGATGAAGATAAGCAGGACTGACGGCGGCATCCGTATTGAAGCGAAGGGAAAGGTATTCGAGCCTGACATGGAGCGCCCCCTACCGGCCCAGGTTGCCAGGCAGCTGAACATCCGGTACCGTATGGGACAGTGGCTTCCTCCAAAGGCTTTCAAGGACTGGAACGACTGTCTGCTGAACAGGCCTATGGAGCCGGTGATTTCACCACACAAAGAGGAACGTGAACAGAATCTGAGCGAACAAAGGAATAAAGGACGTAAAATCTGAATGATATGGACAAAATCAAGTTAAGAATAACGGTAGTGATTGCTTTAGCGTTTTTTCTGCTGAAAGGTACAGACACTTTTGCACAACAGACAGACCCAACGCTGACGGGTGCTGTCTTTGCACAGACTTCCACTCTGAAGAATATCTATGACAAACGTCAGAAGGCACACGAGAAAATCATTGCTACCGAGACTGCCGTAACGGTTGCTCTCGACAGGGTACACAGTGTGGAGGACAAGATGCTGGAATATCTTTCCAATGCACAGGGTGCCATGCAGAATCTCTATCAGATTAAGCGTGCCGGAGAACTGGTGGGCACGGAGATACCACAGAACTGCAGCCTGCTGCTCAAATCGGTCGGCAGTAACCTGAAGGGTACGGCCATCGCTGCAATCGTCTCGGACGAGCTGGCTGATGCCGCAACCCAGATGGCTGCGCTTTATCCGTTCATGAAGCAGCTGGTGACTTCCGGAAGCTATGATACAGGCGGTTCTGACGGAGGTAAGGAGAAGCACAAGGTAAACCTGCTCAGTTCTTCCGAGCGGTACTACATAGCAAACGAGGTACTGACCAGACTGGAGGCCGTCAACACCGACCTCTTTATCCTGGCATGGCAGGTACGCACACTCTCATGGAACGACCTCTGGTTCTCTCTTGACCCGGAAGGATGGGCAAACGTGATGTCCGGCAAGAACATCATAGGAGGAATCGTTGCGGACTGGAACCGGGGGTTCTCATTCAATTAATTCAAACAATGTAACTTATCAGGAATATGGATTCAGAAAAGAAGATTATAGGACGCTGTCCGTTCTGCGGCGGCAACGTGGTGAAGACCTGCAAGGGGTATCGCTGCGAAAACAACACAGGTGAGCATCCTTCTTGTGTGCTCAACATCAATGCCATCATCGGCAACCGGAAAATGAATGACGGGGAGATTGCTGAGTTTCTGGAGAAACGCCGAATCCTTCTGGACGGATTCTCCACCAAGGAAGGAAAGACTTTCCCGACAGTGCTGGAACTTGCTGATGACGGTGCAGTCAATATGCAGTCTGTTATCGGCAGGTGTCCGCACTGCGGCGGCGAGGTACGTGTGGGAACAAGGGCTTTCAACTGTTCCAACTACAGCAATCAGGAAGCACCATGTTCATTCGCCATCTGGAGGAATATAGGCGGCCATCAGCTGACACTGGAAGAGGCGAAAGAGCTTTGTGATAAGAACATTACTTC
The DNA here is from genome assembly GCF_003436255.1 of Bacteroides sp. D20. NCBI lineage: Bacteria > Pseudomonadati > Bacteroidota > Bacteroidia > Bacteroidales > Bacteroidaceae > Bacteroides > Bacteroides sp. D20. The sequence continues at coordinate 12,095 of NZ_QSOO01000031.1, forward strand.
ATCCGAACTGGAGATGTACCGGGAGGACGGTTCCATTTACCGCAGGCGTCTCGGTCTGGCTCCGGACAAACTTCAAATCGTAAAGATATGAAACAGGGAAAGAAACTACTGATACTGCCTGCAGTGGCAGTTCTGCTCGGAATGGGAACCGGCTGTTCCGGCAATAGCGGGAATAAGGCACAGGATATGGCCAGAAAGGCACTGATAGCTTTGGTGGACAATCCGGAATCCGTAAAGATTGTCGGAATCAGCAAACCGGATTCTGTCTTTGGCCGTGAGTATGTTAGCATGAAGGAGAAAATGGCTCTTTCTGTGGCCATGATGAAAATCAGCCGCAGGTTTATGGAGAATACGGATTTTGATAATCCGGATTCAGAATGTCACGGGATGTCCAGACAGATGAAACGTCAGATGGATGCCATGACGGCACTCCGCTCTCTGATGGTTACGGAAGAACTGAATACTGCAGGTGATGAAGCCAGTCTGGAACGCAAGCCGTTCAGCGGATGGAAAGTGAAGGTTGAGTATGAAGCCACTGATTCTGACGGACAGCCATACCGTTCTGAATACTGGTTTATTATGGACAAGGAAGCGCAATGTGTAATCAGGTCATTTGAAATTCCATTGTTATGAAACTGAAAAGATTTTTATTACCGATACTGGCATGGAGTGGGCTGATGCTCACTTCCTGCCATTGCCAACATGAAGAAGTTACCGAACTGTTATCTTCCCTTCAGGTTGGCAATGTGGTTTGTTCGGACGGAAATATATTGTCCATGGACAAATTCAAGCAATCTGACAAAGAAGCTGTTGCCATAGTTTTCCATGTAAACCGTAGTGCAGAAACTGACAATCTTGGTTATGCAGTTTACATTCATGATATGGAACCGCTGGCTTTTGCCGACAGTCTTGGTATTGACCAGGGGACTTCTGCATCATTGACTGATGAGGATGGAAATGAGAATACCTATTCTTTGTTCAATAATGAGGAAGTCCAATCACCAATAGCTATCAAATCTTTTGATTTGTGGAGTTATGGACAATCGGCCTATATTCCTTCTGTCCGGCAACTCTCTTATCTGTTCGCTGTCCGGTATCAGATTAATGAATGTATAACTGAAGTCGGTGGAACTCCGATTAATCTGAATCCGGGTGAATGCTGGTTATGGTCTTCTACTGAAGTGGAAGGGCAAAAGGAGAATAAGGCCTGGCTTCATTCCTTGCAGTCAGGTACTATTCAGGAAACACCGAAAAATCAAGAGCATAAGTTCAGACCTATAATTTCTATTTACAAGCATTAGAACACAGCTTTAAGTTCACAAAAAGTGTGTAATGATATTTTTATGCTTATATGGAAATAACTTTTTATTAAAATAAAGTTGCCCATAAAAAATAACTCAAGAATAATCATGGCACACTTTTATTGAGTATATTTTGACTATTAATTTGTATGACTAAAATGGTTGTATTTTATTTATGTCACCCACGTTTCCAATAGGTAGATTATATGATATCTTAATTCTTATATATTTAAATTCATCTTTATAATAGAATCTTAGATAATATTTAAGTTCTAAAATAGGATTTATAGGGTCTATATTATCTATATTAGAATACAATGAACTTTCAGATTTAATTAATGCAAAATGTTCATCCTTTTCATCAACTTTTTTAAGGAATTCGTAAAATGGTACATCCGTCTTTTTCAAAATAAGTAGAGAACGTTCTTGAGATGGTATGTCTATTACTGGAATATTTTTATAATATATTTCATCATTATAAATTGTTAGATTTTCCTGTCTACCATAAAGATCTTCAAAATTACCCAAATATACACCTTGACAAAAAATAATATGTTGAGTTGAATCAAGCTCCAAACAATCAAGTGCTTTTAGTATATCGGAATGCTGAATTGTATAATCTGTATTGCTTCTTATTGTTATGAAAAATGAAGTATAGTACCTTTGAAGATTGTTAAATAAAGATTGCATCAAAACCTCTTCCAAGTTTACAGAAATATTTTGAACACCTTCACAAATCTCACTTCTTTCAAACTTATAAAAATAAGGTAAATTCATATTTCTTGAACAGTACGATTCTTTATCTATCTCATTAAGATATGGTGATTTATCAGTAATAACATTTTTCTTGTATTTTTCTTCATAGTTATAAAGTTCATCTTTTATACGAGATATTTTCCTTTTATCAATTTTGGGGTTATCTATAATATCTTTAATTTTTTCTTCGCAAGATTTTATATACGAATTTAATAACCCTATAACCTCTTTTTTTTGAGGAATTGTACTATTAAAATGAATTTTTTTTATGTTTTTACCATCGTACCAAAAATCAACACCATTAATAATGGATCTTAATATTCCAATGTTGTATTTATTATCACTAATATTATTAGGAACAGAAGGCAGTTCTAAAGGTTCACAATAGTTAATATTATAGTCATTAAATATAAACAATCTGACAACGAGTAAAGATAAATATTTAGTAGACTCATTTTGAATATAATAGCTAGTATTTACATCTGCTTTCATACCTACAAAAGGATAAACAGAAGAAAGAAGTCGATGGTGCATAAATGATGCCATCGAATCTATCTTTTTTGCCAAATTTAGAATAGCAATAAATGTTCCAGGAATTAAATCATAGTGAGCTGGAGTCTGATTTGTAAAATACATTATATCTTTAAGCCAGTCGTATTTTTTATTATACACTAGTAAAGCGCCAATCATTACATGCAGTTCAAAAAAACGATTCTTATCTGTATCATTAATAATAGAATTTTCTTCTCTCATAATAGGTGAAAGTACAAATCTATAATATTGATCAGAATAACTCCAATATTGATTAAACCATCCTTTATTATTTGAGTTAATAACATCATTTAAGGTAGTCCAAATATAGTGATAAGTTTCTTCTGAGATTTTTCTTTTAAAACTTTCATTATAGATAAATGGAGTAATACTATTGTATTTATAGAAAAATTTTTGTTCATTAGATTTTACTGAATGTCTCCTGATTTCGTCCAGTATTCTCATCATTCCTTTAGGATAAACAACAGGTTTTTCTACATCTGAACTATTATGATAATCACTAAAATTATGAAGAACAATTGATAATGCAGAAAAATAAATATCATAATTTTCTTTTTGAGAACCATAGACGGAGATATCAAAAATATTCATTAGCTCATTAACATATTTATTGTTCTCGTCTTCTTGTAGTAAATTAATATCTTTAGGTTTCAGTTCTTCAGAAGATTTCTCCAGCCTAGTTATAAGATCTTTAGGGTAATAATAAATTCTTATTATATTAAACAGATTAAACGAGCAAAGTAAGAGAGCTAATATAAATACCGTCTGTACAGATACCACATAATTTGAAAAATCAACGGGTAATAAATAAATGACAAATGGTGATAAGATTGAAATTATTATATTACTGAATAATATAAATTGGAAAAACTTAAAAGATATTTCCTGCTGGAAGCGATAGGCTAATCTGACAGAACAATATTGTTCATCAATACGCTGAATGCTTTGTAGTAATACCGGATAGCCTAATCCTATTACAGCGCTAAATATAGAAATAAGACTACTAAAAGTCTCTGTTGTAAAATCAAACATAATGGATTTATTTTATTGTATCACGTTCAATTATATTCTCTATCCTTGTTACCCTCCAATAGATATTACTAAGGTTTCTTTTTATCTCAAGCATTAATGAATCTTTAGGTGAATCAACAATACTACGATATATATTTTCTAAATAAAGAGCTTTATCATGTTCGCTTTCTGACATATTCATCATTATTGAATCATTGGTTCTTTTTATGCCAATTTTCATTTCATTTTCTCTATTCATTTTATTATTTATTTTAAAAGAAAAAATGAATACTATTAGAGCAACTATCACAAAGAATATTTTACAATAATTATTACATATGACTGTTTTCATCAATTCCATTCTATCTTGAAAAATATTTTTTATTTTATTTTTTAAGTTTTGAATTGTCGAATATTTTTTTCCCACTTGATATTATATTATTTTTTTAGATTACACATTGAACTGCAAACGGTAACTTGTACAATTTAGCTTTTAAGGAGCTAATAATAAAACTAATTTCTATATAGTTAGATTCTGAGAATCATTTACATTCGTTAAAATATGGTTCAGATTCAGCAACCAGCAATTGCTTTTCTTCATGGTTTTCATAGCGTTTTACGCTTCTATCACTCAAAAAAATATGATTAAGCGTATACTCCAATGATTTTAAAGTCTGTTCACGAAATGCTGGTTTAAGTTGACATTCCCATACTGTAATACAATGCCATCCCATAGAAGCAAGCTCTTTTTGCTCTTTAATATCACGTTCCTTATTTTTCTGGATTTTGTCCTTCCAGAACTCTGAATTTGTTTTCGGTAGTACAAAGTACTTGCATCCGCCATGACCATGCCAGAAACATCCATTTACAAATACTACAGTTCTGTATTTCCGTAATACCAAATCAGGATGCCCAGGCAGACGAGGATGATTCAGCCGGTAGCGGAAGCCCCGGCTGAACAAGAACTTACGGACCAGTAATTCCGGCTTGGTATTCTTGCCACGTATTGCTGACATATTCTTATGTCTCTGTTCTTTTGTCAATCGGTCTGCCATAAATGATTATTCAGTAACAAAACTTTTTATAGGAATCAGCTGTGGATGATAACTAGTCTTCGGATTCCTTGTTATTGGCAATAAGTTCAGCTTTCCAAAGTCAACCGCAACATCCGTTTTGACCTTATAAGTCAAATATAAATCTGCATCTTTCTTTGTTGTTATCACATCATCCTGCATCTTGGATTTAGGAACCAATGTCGGTCCTGTACCATCAAAAATGAACAGTTCATATCGGTTGCTTTTATTGTGTATCAATAAGTACCTTGCTTTTGTAAACCCTTCTACTATAGTAAGTGTTGCTCCATTCATTTGCAAAGCTACACCTACAGTTCCTGTTCGCTTTAGAGTTGATATAGCGTTATCAAAATTAACACCTTCCTTTACAATACAGAGAGCAAGGTCTGTATTATCTGCATTATATTCTACTATAGGTTGAACGTCAGGAAGAACTTCGTTTGGATCCTGACCTAAACGGCATTCTTCCACATAAAATGCAGTACGCAACATTTCTATTAGTTCCTGATTAGTTTCTATATTTTCTGGCTTTCTATCAAGAGCTAATGAGTATACAGTCTCATCCGTATAAGGTGTATACACCTTACCGATCAGTTCCTTGAAATGCTGCTTTATATATTCTTCTCCATTTATGTGTACCTTAGCACGCATTGCATAGAAACTGTAATCCTGCTGCAACCACTCTTGTATCTCCTTGCGGAACATTCTTCTCACTTTCTGTTTCCATTTATTCTTTTGACTTCTATCATCACGGGCATAAAGTGAGAGTACATAAAGAAAATTTACGTCATAGTGAAAAAGAAGAAGTGTATCTCTGTCAAACAAGCGATTTTCATAATGCGTTTTCTTATGTCTCTTATTTTCTCTATGAGTCTGCACAATACCGTCATCTGCATAGTCGAATTTTTCATTCATCATTGCAGAAACAAAAAAATTCGGGATAATATTATATCCTTCAGTTATGTCATCCCTTAACCTGACTCCAGATTCCGGCTCTTTATTATCCAAAAATATATCAAGATTCCATTGAATTACATTACGTGCGTAAGTATATTGTTTATATATGGATTCAGAACCGAGTTCATGCCCCATTTTATAATACTTACTATCACCGATATAATATGTTTGCTTATCTTCATTATCAATCAGACTCTGCGCTGTAAACAAGTGATCAACCACTTTACCGTCCTCCTGTTTCTTATCCATTCCATCAGGTAACGGTTTATCTCCAATAAGTTCATCTATTATAGCTTCGAAGACTATATAGAAGTTCTTAACCAATAGATATTCTTTATGTTCTGTTGATACACGCAAATGTCGGGATTCATCAAAAAAAGCAAAGCATAATTCCCAGAGTTCTATAGCCTTATCGGAAAAATACTTATACTTTATCTGTCGCAGTCGCGTACAACCATATCCATTCAGATAAGCTTCAAATTTTTGTCCTTTAATAAGTGGAAATTGAACACAGATATTCTTAGTAAAACCATATTTATCCCCAATATAATTCAATATTGAAAAGAATATGACAAGCAGTTCTTCATCAAAATTTATCTGACGCTTTTTATTTGCCGGATTCAAATAAATCGGAGAATTTTCCTGTATTATAGCTGCTTGCTTTGCTATAGTCCTTGTCCAATTAATCTTGTTCAACCCACTATGCATATTCTTCACAATATAGAAGAAAAAGCTTTGATTCTCCTTTGCAAACCTGATAAGTGTAAGCAATATATCCAGATATGTATTGCTCCTCCTGCGACGGCCACTTCCTACTTGCTGTATTCTTTTATGATATACGATTCCTGTATCAGACTGTTTATCATCCTTATATACAACAATTGCACGATATATCCAGACTGCAAACTTATAGACAAAATCACGTTCTTCTTTTGTAAGCGGATTATGTTCATCCAAATCAAGTATTTCCTCAGGACGATATTTACCAAAAACCAGATTTGCCTTCTTTGAGTCTTTTGACTTATCATCCATCAATAAAACCTTTGGAAGAATAAACACACAGTCACGCTGTAAGGTATTATAATAATACCCTACATAATGAACAGACACTTTACCCTCAACATTCTCCAAAGCATCAATGCCATAGAGGGTATCTTTTACATCAGTGACATTATATTGATATTCTTCTATAAGTATACGCATTATTGTAACGAATTCTCCTCTATTTTTATACCAAGATTTGCAGCATTCACAGCCTGAATAAATTCTGAAATAGTATCACGCAAACCTTTTCTTGGATGATACATCCAACCATCTTTATTTACATATATTGGATTCCCATCCGCACAAAATATTTCGTACGAATATTCACCATCCTTATGGGCTTCACGCTCTTCTTTACCGGCAACTATCCATTTTCTTATAGAATATTGTTTAAACGGATCCCATATACGCAATATTTCTTCTGATGTTTTATTTGGATTCAACTTTACATACTGTTCAATTGCTGTATATGGTACGGCATTCACATATTGTACTTTTTGCCCATTTACCTTAATCTCTACGTTAGAAGAACTTACCACAGCATCACCATATGGAAGGTTATTATTTTCTTCAGTAAGAAGAGTTACACCTAAATTACGTAAAAACAACTCTACTTTGTCTTCTACAACAATTGAGTTTCCACCATCTACTTTATAAAACTTATCAAATGATAATTTCTTATTTTCTACATCAGAATCACTCTCATCATTGAATATATCATTATTAAACTCATAATCTTTGAATACGTCATTCCATAAGTAGAATAATACTTTTCCAACAAACCTATCTGACTTAATTATTTTGTTCTTGTCAGCCTTACAGAAAAAGTAACCAAGTTTTTTATCTTCTGAACTGGTAGTTGAAGCAATCTTATCATTTATTTTTGTTAGGAAATCCCACCAATCATAATGTTTATTATTAACCTCGATAACCCACCTTTTACCTGCATCAGAAATAGGCATATAAGTCCAATCCCAACGACGTTTAAATGCTGAGTCTATTGGAAAAAGTGATTGGTCACTGGTATTCATTGTAGCCCAAATGTATAGGTTGTTTGGCAATACCAACAGTTCACCATTAAATATTTTTTCAGCTATGGATTTGCCATTATACATTGAATTTATCTCAATTATTTTCTCGTTTGACAAGTTTATTTTTCCAAAAGCGTTACCGATCTGCTTTTGCATATCTTTATCAGCTGTAATAGGATAGTCCGAGTATCCGGCATCATTGCGGTCCAACAATTGAAAAAGGTCACCAAAAATTTGAGCACAGTTACCTCGATTGATTTCCTCTATCACAAGATACTGTGGGGTTCCATCTAACCACATCTTCCAGGCATTAATATATGCTTGTAAAAATGATTGAGCCACAAATTTATATACAATTTGCTCCTTGTGTAATGATGTTCCTCCTATTTTCATCGGTTCTCCCAACTCATTACATATTGGCAACATGTCCGTAGTAGGTTTATATGCTCCTACAAATGTAGAATAGTCACTATCAGGATGAAATGTCGTACGGATAACCTCTTTATCTCTTGTAATTCTGTTAATAGTGTATGACTTACTTGTTCCTGGTGCACCATAAAATATTTGCTGGAGACATTTTTCTTCCTGATTTTTGGAATGTTCGCAAATATCTTGAGTATTGTCATTAATCACAGAGAAACAGAAGGACTTAGGATTTATCTGTGCTTCATCAGGACGTAAAAATGTTATATAAAATGATGGGCTTCCATCTTTTATACGACTTTCCAATCGGACAACATCGTTTTCTTGAACTCCATTAGCCTTAAATAAATCTCCCAGACTCGGTATTCTCTTTTCATTATTACTTTGAGCAAAATGAACAAATCTTAAATCTATAAGATCATCGTCTTCATGTCCTTTAGTAAGATTCTTAGCCTTAAATTTCTTTTCAAGAACACCATTATTACTCTCTAACTCAGCCTGAAAGAAATCTTCTGAATTAAAATCATTCGGCATACGAATGTATATTTCATGAGTTCCTTTATTACCGACTTCTGTTGCAGTCAGTTGTTTATAATAAAAAATTGACTTATTCATCAAACATACTTTTTAATAATCATTGCTATTTGTTTTGCCATAATCACTGGTACTGCATTACCAATTTGCATATAAGTTTTAAGATATGGTCCTAAAAAAACATAATCATCAGGAAATGACTGTACACGTGCTGCTTCCCTTGGGGTAATACTTCTAATTTGAGAAGGATGAATATGTGATAAACAATCCATACGCAAATGAGCAGTTATTGTACGACAAGGTCTATCTGCATACAACTTGTAATATTTATCTTTAAATATACCATTCCTATGGGCATATGGCATAATATCAGCAATTTTAGGACTGGTTGAATCCTCACCTGGTGAAAGCCTCCTAAATATCTCGTAATTTACATCACTACAGTATCTTGCCTTATGATTAAAGACAAAAGGGATATTTCTATTACCATTTATCATACATAAATAATCATTACCGCAACTGTCGTATTCATTGTTATCAATTTTCTTTCCTGTAATGTCATCATCAACTTCTGTCATACCTTTTATTCTTGGTGCTTCCAAAGGTTTTATAAACTCTAAAGCAGACTGAAGATTTACTTTGGCATTATTCCGACAAGCTTCTTCTATTTCCTCAAAGATCTTATCAGCCGATATTCCTTCTAAAGAAGCAACATCATTTCTAACGGCTATATAAATTAAACGTTCACGACTTTGTGCCACACCAAAACTTGAAGAATTTAAGAGCCGATAAGATATATCATAGGTGTATTCCTTACCATCCTTATTAATATTTATGGCCTTATAGTCTTCTACAACCTGGTCAGCAACAGACAACATACCACGAACATTTTCCATTAAAATGAATTTAGGAGCAATACGCTTAACAGCTTCAATGTAATATTTATATAATTCATTTCTAGGATCATCAATAATACGCTGTTGGTTAGCACTACTGAATCCCTGACAAGGAGGACCTCCTATAACAATATCTATTTCTTCAGGAATATAGTCATTGATATTATTTACAATCTTTCTTATATCTTCTTTGACAACCTTGTTTGCTGGTAATTCTGGGTGATTGAAACGATAGGTTTGTACACAGACATCTTCATGATCATTTGCAAAAACGACTTTAAAACCAGCCTGAGAGAAACCGCAACTTAAGCCACCGGCACCAGAAAAGAAATCTGCAAATTTTGGAGCATTATCTTTCTTCACTTTATCTTGAAGTTCTTTACGATGTTTGTTACTTAACCTATACAATAAATTACCATATAGTATTTTATTGTTAATATAGAACTCCACAGATGAAATAAAGTGGATATAATTTGCTCCAAGAACTTTCTTTAGAATAACTAAATCTTCTGAAGTCTCAATAATACCCATACTGATTAACTCTGAACATGCAGCATCAGATGGCTCCGAAATAATCGCAACAGTCATTTTATTTTTATTTGCAATTATTTCTATCATACGTATATATATGAGTATCAATTCTTGAAACTCTTTCTTTTTCGTTATATGTTTTACTGATTCAAATATCATTTAAATTCTTTTTTATTGATATAGCCAGTGCTTCTGCAAACAATGGCGGTACTGCATTTCCTATCTGTTTATATTTTTCTCCTCTACTGCCTTTAAAAACAAAATCATCAGGAAAAGATTGTATACGAGCAGCTTCCCTCACAGTAAATGAACGGGCTTGAGATTCATCAGGGTGAATGAATTGAAAACCATCTTTATGAATATGGGCCAATATTGTCTTTGACGGTAAATCCCACCATTGAACTACATAACTATTATCAAACAGTCTTGCTCTTTCATGCTCATATTGTGGCATTTCTCTTCTTAATTGGCCAAAAGACCAATGATGTGAAATCATCTGGCGGAAGCGTTCTCTGTCAAGTTCATTATGACTCCTGGCAATATGATCATATAAAGGATGTATTCCTTTCTTGGCAATTTGCTTTAAGAAATCATTATTGCATTTATAATCAAATTTGTCTGTAGAAGCATCCTGTCCCGGTTCAACTTTTGGCAAATCTCCAATTGCCTCTTTTACATCAACGAAGCGTTTTAAGCCTTTTTTATCTTCTTCTCGTGTTTCAGGTGCCCAATGCGTTTTTAATACATTATTGTATAAATCAATAGCTTGCTTCCCTTGAATATCTTTACGAACTCCCATAATAATAATTCTCTTTCTAAGTTGGGGTACTCCGTATTCAACTGTGTTGTGAGTTAATATTTTGGGATCACTGATTACATCATATTCTTTTCCTAGAGCACCAATAATCTGAGGGAAAATTGGTTTACCTTCAACTTTCGCAGATAGTACCCCAACCACATTTTCGAACACAAAGAACTTTGGACGATAAAATTCCAAAATCCTAACATAACTCTCAAATAGATAATTACGAGGATCTGAAGACATTCCTTTTGAATCTCTAACTCTTCCTGCTGTGGAATATGCCTGACATGGAGGTCCCCCTATAATTACATCTACAGGCGTAGAACCTACTGCTATATTTATTTTAGGAATGATATCATCAGATGTTATATCGGCTTCGATTACTTTTTCTTCTGCATCTTTGTAATTATAATAACGCATTCGCTCCCTAAGAGTTTCACATGCCCAATGATTAATTTCTATATGAGCTAACGCCTCAAAGCCTTGTCTGTAAAATCCTTCAGACAAGCCTCCACAACCTGCAAATAAATCTATAAATGTATATTTTCTTTTCAATGTCATTAATTACTTTATTATCATAATGTTGTTCATCAAGCAAACACACCTGATGAAGTCAGAGTATATTTTACACTATTTTTTGTATCAATTCGCAGATAGCCTTAATATGAACGAATTAAATCATTCACATTAACGCCCAATACCTTTGCTATTTCTATTAAAGTCTCCAATGATGGTTGAGAAACATTTGTACACCATTTAGACACTGTTGCAGGATCCTTCTGTAATTGCTCTGCAAGCCATTTGTTGGTTCGTTTTTTTTCAGCCAAAACCACTTTAAGCCGGTTTATATCTTTAGCCATACTACTTTGATTAATATAACCGCAAAATTACAAATTAAATAATTCTATAAAAGCAGGGGACACAGTATTTTTTGTCTTACATTCGCTTTTATTGCGTTTTAGCCACTATTACAAATGCTATTGTGAAATTATCATTTGCATCATAGGACATGGAACTGGAGTAAATGGATCACTTAATAAAGTAATATGAATACCTTTGTCTAAAATTTCTAAATCAAACTTAGCTTTATCTGTAATACTTATATCTCTCGACAAGATTGGTGAAACATAATTATGTCTGAAACTTTCTTTATTCTCATCACTAATAAACCCTTCGAATAGGTTTAAGAAGCTTTCTATTTCATCATAATACAAATAAGGAGTATTTTGAAAACAGTAGCGGAACAATCCACTCTTAATTCTACCATTATATCCCCAATATGATTCCAATTTATGGCAGACATTAAACAATCCAAACACAGGGCTACTCATAATTGTATAATGAGCACCATCATTCTCAATTCTAGGAGTACCATACTTCTCAATGCAAGATTCTGCGTAATCAAACGAAACATACTGTTTCTCTGAATCTTTTAGTAATACTAACAAGTCTTCAGGAGAAATCACTTTTGTTTGTATTCTATAATAAGAATACATTGCAATAGCCTTATCTCTGAGTTTTCTATCTGCTGTAACAAAATAATCACAATTAGATGCATAAAATAAATGACTTGCATCAGTATCTATATTTGTTATTACTTTACATTTGTTTTCAGGCCTATATCCAAACAAATCTAACCCTAAACATATACATTTGAACTGAGCTTCTACATTGATTAGTTTCCCTATTTGAGGTAAACATGATGTCATTAAATTTTCCAATCCCTTAAATGTAGTTTGGGTCCTAATATACTTATCTATTATATCAATAACCTCTTGTGGTTTAGCTCCTTGTATTGATTTGTAAATATCATCTGAAATGGAACTCTTAATTTGTTTTTTCAGTTCCACATACAATGAAGGAGATAAAAGTTCTGCATTTTGTACGATCTGAATAGTACTCCCCAATTCTTTTAAATAATTTTCAGGCAAACAAAACAAAGGAAGAATTTTATTGCCATCTAAATTAAGAAGATGGTCACGGCAAATAGAGGTTAAGATTTCTACATCCATATTGTAATACGCTTTATCAGTTTGCGGTTTAACTTGCAAATCTCTAATATGGGCATTTGAATAAGGAAATATAAACTTATCTCCATAAAGTTCAACTTTATTAAGTATATCTTCATACCTATCACCCTTTTTGCAATGAGTAATGACATTCCAATCTAAATAAATTTTAAGCATATTTATTCTTAGGATTAAATTATTTTAGAATATTAGACATTATATCGAATAAGGTTTTAGGGTGTTGATAACCAATAGCCCTATTCCTTATTCTGTATAAACTCTATTAAATATAATCTAAAAGACTTATTGTGTAAATACTATGAACATAATTCAAATTTATACAAGAATAAGTCTTACAAATCTTTACACAAATTTACCAAACTCTGAGAAATACTCAATAATATCCCTAATTATTGAATAAAATTAGTTCAAGTAAAGCTGAATTCAACTTGCAAATGCAACAGAATTCTGATTAATAATTTGTTTAAA
>NZ_QSOO01000032.1:0-21215 GCF_003436255.1 Bacteroides sp. D20
GAAACCACCGCCAGCCTTCTTCAATGGACGGGCAATGCCATCGACCTCGTGGAACTTATCTACGGCATAGACGTGATGGGCTACATCAACAACGGCAATATGCCGCTCAAACAGCTCGCCCCACTTCTCTATAAGATATTCGGGGTTGATTCTAAAGACTGCTACCGCTTCTACACTGATATCAAACGCCGGAAGAACGAAAGCCGCACCTATTTCATTGACAGGATGCAGGAAAAACTGAACGAGAGAATGTTGCGTGATGAGGAGTTGGAGCGGATGAGAAAATAAAAAAATATCCATTACATATGAGAAGACAGGAATACTCGTATCCTGTCTTTTTATTTTCATTTAATTATATATTAATTAGCACAATATATGTGAGTTTTTCATTCCTATAAGGACAAATTTCAGAAACGTATGTCTGGTAAATTATTGAGTCATCATAGTATGAACATATATCATTACTAAAAACAATGAAACAACTTCCATAAGATTGTGGTTGTAAAAATCGCCATTTAATAGCCCGTTTTTTTTGTAAAATTCGCCAATTAAAAAAATATGATTATCTTTGCATTATATTTTATAAGGTATGGAAACAGTAAATAGAATACTTCAAGAGAAGATTACAGCACGAATCGCGCCCAATAAAGCAGTACTGATTTTTGGTGCTCGCCGTGTTGGTAAAACGGTAATGATGCGTAAAATTGTGGACAACTATTCAGGTAGGACGATGATGCTCAACGGCGAAGACTACGACACATTAGCACTATTGGAGAATCGCTCAATAGCCAATTATCGGCATTTATTGGATGGTATTGATTTGCTGGCTATTGATGAGGCACAGAACATACCACAAATCGGTAGTATTCTGAAGTTGATAGTTGATGAAATACCGGGAATAAGTGTCTTGGCAAGTGGTTCTTCGTCATTCGATTTGCTGAATAAGACTGGTGAACCGTTGGTCGGCCGCAGTACGCAATTTCTCCTTACACCATTCTCGCAACGGGAAATCGCACAGACGGAAACGGCACTTGAAACCCGCCAGAACCTCGAAGCGCGCTTGATTTACGGTTCCTATCCCGAAGTAGTAATGATGGAGAACTATGAACGTAAAACAGACTACCTACGTGATATTGTCGGTGCATACCTGCTTAAAGATATCTTAGCAATTGACGGCTTAAAAAATTCGAGCAAGATGCGCGATCTACTGCGATTGATAGCTTTTCAGTTGGGCAGCGAAGTTTCTTACGAAGAGTTAGGTAAACAACTCGGCATGAGCAAGACGACCGTTGAAAAATACCTCGACCTATTGGAAAAGGTCTTCGTTATCTATCGTCTGGGGGCTTATTCGCGTAACCTACGCAAGGAGGTTACAAAAGCTGGCAAGTGGTACTTCTACGACAACGGCATTCGCAATGCCATTATCGGGGCTTTCTCACCGCTGGCCATTCGGCAGGATGTCGGTGCGCTGTGGGAGAACTACATCATCGGAGAGCGGCGCAAAGCGAACTTCAATGAGGGACTGCACAGGGAGTTCTATTTCTGGCGCACCTACGACAAACAGGAAATCGACCTGATTGAGGAGAGTGCCGACAGTCTTACCGCCTTGGAGTTCAAGTGGGGAAATAAAATGCCGGCCGCACCGAAAGCCTTCCAAGAAGCCTATCCCTATGCCGAGTTTCATGTGGTAAATCGGGAGAATTATTTGGAGTTCGTATAATCAATAAATTACGTATATGGAAACAAAACTACAATCCAAACAGCAATATCCGCGGTTTATCCAAAATAAACCGTGTGGTATTGACAAATTCGATGGAGGTTCGCAAGAAAGGTTGGCAAAAACTATTGCTCGCCATTTTTGTCAGAATGATTCATTGGATGAGGAATGTACTTTACCTCGAATTATCGGCATCGAAGGTATTTGGGGATCTGGAAAATCCAACGTGGTTAAAATGTTGGAACGTGAATTATCAGACGACTATTACTTTTTTGAGTATGACGCATGGGGACATCAAGAGGACTTGCAACGCCGCTCTATATTGGAATTGCTTACAAGCAAACTTATTGATGATGGTATCCTATCTGGAAATGCAACAATAAAAGTCAAAGGTGGAGGTACGAAAACCGTATCATGGTCTGAAAAGCTGAAATATTTATTAGCCCGTAAAACGGAGACCGTAACCGAAAAATATCCCCTTATCAGTAATGGTATGGTTGCGGCATTTTTGGTTGCAGTTTTAACTCCGATATTTACATTTATTGCGTATGCAGTAAAACCTACACCCACAACATGGTGGTTTTCTTTATTGTCTATTATCATAGCTGCACTGCCAGTTCTTATTGCATTGTGCGTTTGGAAATGGGCATATAGCAAAGATCATAAATATGGATGGAGTTATATGTTAGCTATTTATCAAGATAAAGTCGAAAAGGACGTTTGCTATGAGACTTTGAGCGAAGACGAACCAACGGTTTACGAGTTCAAAACATGGATGCAAGACATTTCTGATTTTATCAAGGAAAAAGGACAACGTAAATTAGTCCTTGTTTTTGACAACATGGATCGTCTCCCCGCTGAAAAAGTAAAAGAATTATGGTCTTCTATCCATACGTTCTTCGCCGATAGCGGTTTTGAAAATGTTTGGGCTGTTATTCCTTTCGATGAAACACATTTAGCTTGTGCATTCGGAGATGAGACCGACGAACAAACGAAACAACTGACCAAGTATTTTATCAATAAAACTTTCCCTATTGTTTATCGTGTTGCTCCTCCTGTTATTACCGACTATCGAAGTATATTCAACAAACTGTTTGTTGAAGCATTTGGAGAAACAGAAAATGAAGCGAAAGAAACTATAAATCGGATATTCAGATTGGTAAATCCTAATGCCAATGTTAGGGAAATTATATCATATATCAATGAGATGGTCGCTCTTAAACAAGAGTGGTGTAACGAAATTTTGATGATAAACATAGCATTGTTCTGTTTGAAGAAGACGGATATTCTGGCAAATCCAGTAGAACAAATATTGTCCGGCGACTATCTGAATGGCATTCAAACAATAATTAACAATGATCTGCAAACACAACGCGAAATTGCAGCTTTGGTATATGGTGTCGATGTTGAAGATGCTCGACAAATTCCATTGAAAAAATATATTGAAGGCTGCATCAACGGAGAAGAAGACCACGACATAAATCAATATGCAGAGACTAATAAACAATTTGACACTGTATTAGAAGAAGTTATACAATGTATGGACAATGCGCTTATCGATAAGATTATACATTGTTTGCATAAATTAACTCGAAAGAGCGATGTTATTCTGCGTGTATGGCAAAGAATAGCACAATTGAAATTAAAAGAATCCATAGAGAAGCAGGTGTTCCCTGTCGAATACCAAGAACTGCTGTTGCATTTAGACACGGAAAGCCAAAACCATGTGATTGCTCAATTATATAAGAAGATAGTTCGGTTCAATGACTTCAATGGCGGCGACTATTTCAAAACGTTAGATGCAATAGACAGGTTTATTGCGCAAAATAAGTTGGCGTGCGATTTTACGTCATTGATTGAAGCAAAAACAGTCAAGCCAAATACATTTATCGATTATATTCAAGCTGCAAATGCAACAGATGCTGCCTATCGGGATAACGCGACAACTAAAGCATATAAATATTATCAAGTAGCAACAAATTCGGAGGCGCTCGATAATTATTTGGCAAACTTACTACCCGATAATTTCGACCATGCAGATATTGTAAAAACGTTAAAAGATAATTCTACCTATACGTTTCCAACGCTTTTGCAAGCGATCACGAATTGCATTGATGAACAGAATGTAAATAAAGATAATATAGGGGCTATATTTACAACCTATCGTTTATTGGCATCTGACGAAGAAAGACCTTTACCTGTAACGTTAGATTCAACCTACATAAATCAGTTGCATTCTGAATTAGAAACTGATGGCCGAAACATTAAAGAGTCTGGATATTACGATTTAGTCGCCATGCAATTGGCACATGGTCATTCCGTTTCCTTAATAGAGGGTGGAGATATAAAATATGTTGCAGAACTCATGGACTATTATGTGGATCATGGAGACTTATTAGTAAATAGTGTGGGATGGAATATACCGCTATTAAATGAAACACTACAATACATGGTAAATCATAAACTTGGCTATAAATTATTGCTCTCAGACATATTGCCCCAATTTGAAGATATTAAGAACAGAATAGGTGTAACGGATGAGGTATTTATCGAGCATTTAGCAGAGTGGAATACCGATTTGGATAAGTATATCACTAAGAACAATATTAAAGATGTAATTCCTGACGCATCTTTTTACGATTTGACCACTAAAATAAGCAATGTCCTGACCGATCATATCAATAAAATAGCGTTCGAAGCGTTGTCTGAAATAAGTGTTGATACATTATACGCCCAAAGAACAGCACATACATCATATTATTGGTTTGTCGCAATAAAACATTTACTGGCTAAAATCAAATCCTTGCCAGATAACTTGACTGAATTTGGCAAAAAGATTCTGATGGATATTGCTTCTGGAACTCAAAGTTTGAATCCTTTCCCTAATTGTTTCAAGAATATAGTTGAAAGATTGGATAAACGAAAAATTAAATCGACAGTTACCGATATAAGAAATGATTTCTGCATCGGTAAAAAGACTATCAATGCAATAAAGTTTCAATTTTTCGAAACATGGCTTAGATCGCATGGTAATTTGAAAAGTCAAGCTGGAGACGTTATTGATAAAATAGTGAAACCTGTAATTTCCGATGGGGCATGCCGTTCATTGATTCTGCAAAACAAAGATTTTTATATGGATTTAATAAATACAGCAGGGGATGATGCTTATGAATTGAAAAAGAGTCTCCGAAACCTCATACAAAAAGATTCAGATCCGCAATTGGTTAAATTTGTCAATTCGATAGATTCAGTACCTGAGGTTGAAACCGCGTAAGTATTTGTCTAACAAGTCCGAATTTTACGATTTTACCCGTCAGAACTGAAGTGCCCCCCAAAAAAATTGTATCCAACTTTTGGGGGTCACTTCAAACTTCGATAGGGATAATTTTCAATTTTGGGGACTTGTTAGACAGTCTCATTATCTGGTAGCAGTTTACACAGCACCGGATCGTTTTTGATACGCTCCAGTTCCTCCTGCACAATCTGCTTCACCTCTTCCTTGATGCGCCGGTAGTTCGCCTGCACCGTTTCCTTCATGCGGTCGTTGCCGTCCTCGTCCGTGAAGTTTGTAATGACGGGAATTTTCTTGTAGGCACTTTCTTCCCGTTTCACCTTTTCGGCATCCACCACAATCTCGCAATGAAAAATCTTCTGCTCGATACGCTCGTTGAAGTTGTCGGATACAGAACCGACAAACATTCCCTGCGTAAGCCCGGAAATCTTACTCGGTGGAATGAGCGCGTCCATCTGCGTGTTGATGGAGGTGGAAACATCCTGCCGGTTGATGGAGATGGACTGCCGTTTCTGCAACACCTTACCGAACCGCTCGGAGAGCGTCTTGGCTGTTTCCCCCACCACCTGACCGGAGAAAATATTGCCGACAGTGTTCATCACCACTTTCGCCTCTTTGTCCCCGTAGTCACGCACTAACTGGCTGAAATCCTGAAAGCCCAGACACACGGCAACCTTGTTGCTTCGGGCGGTAGCTATAAGATTGTCCAACCCTTTGAAGTATATTGTGGGCAACTCGTCGATGATGACCGATGACTTCAGCATCCCCTTCTTGTTGATGAGCTTCACGATACGGGAATTATACAGACCGAGTGCCGCACCGTAGATATTCTGACGGTCGGGATTGTTACCCACGCAGAGGATTTTCGGCTCTTCGGGATTGTTGATGTCCAGCGTAAACTCGCTGTCTGACATCACCCAGTAGAGCTGCGGTGAAATCATCCTCGAAAGCGGGATTTTTGCCGACGCTATCTGACCCATGAGCTGCTCCGCAGCCCCTCCAAGCCACGCATCCATGAACGGCGAAAGGTAGTTCTCCAGCTCCGGATAAGAGGTCAGTATCGGAAATATATCCTCGTAACGGCGGTTCAGAAACTCGATAGCATGGGGAAACGTGCAAAACTTCCCGTTCTGATAGATTTTGAGATACCAGATAATACTGGCAAACAGAATGATAGGTGACTCCACGAAGAAGTCGCCCTGCTTTTGCACCCACGTTTTATTGAGGTTGAGCATTATTGTGTAGGCACTCTCATAGGCATCCGTAATATCTTCCATAAAATCCGGGTGAATGGGATTGCACCGATGAGAGCGTCGCGGGTCGTCGAAGTTGATCACATAGAACTTCGGCTTTACCTTGTAGCCGTCCGGGTGGTTCAGCAAATGGTTGTAGGCAATAGTAGATAGGTCGGGATACTTGAAATCGTAGATGTATTGACTAAAGCCCTTTTCAATCTGTTGCTTGATAAAATTGTTTACCACGGCATAGGACTTGCCGCTGCCCGGCGTACCCAACACGATGGACGCACGGAAGGGATTAACTACATTGATCCAACCGTTGTTCCAGCGTTTCCTGTAATAGAAACGTGTCGGCAGATTGACCGAATACTCGCTTTCGATAAGCCTCGTTTCCTGCATGAAACTCTCGTTCTCGTTGTTGAAAACATCCTCCATCAAATTGTGTTTCAACAGGCGGCTCATCCACAGACCACCCATCAACAGGCAGACATAGCCCGTTCCAATGGTAAGGACATACAGTCCCGTCACCGCTTCAAGCGGCAGCGGCAGGGGCAGCAACCACCAGTTCAGGAAAAACAGCACGAACCCGACGGCAAATGCTGTCCAGATTCTCCCCCAAGTGATTTTCTCACCCTTGACACCCTTCGTACCCAGACAGGACAAGGCAAGCAAAAGGACGGAAAACAGCTTCGTGTAGAGAATGGAATGGAACAGCCCCGCCGTGCGGTCGAAGTTCAGAAGGATTTTGTCCACCACGCCGATGTTCACGCCCCACAGCCGGATGGCTTCGTAGCAGAACCAGTACACGTTCATGACCACTAAAATGATACTCACGGCACGCAGAAAATCCATGATTTTCGCCAATGCCCTCAAATCGTCTTCTTGTTGTGACATACATTGATTTTTTAATTGTTGATACTCTGATTACATACCCAAGCCCTTGCGTTTTTTCTTCTTTTTGCGCTTCATCGCCCGGATGAAAGCCTCTTCCTCGGCATCTACCGCCGGACCTTCGGGAGTGAGCAAGCCCATACCGCCCGATATATCTTCACTGTCGTAGGCGGTCTGCCCGTGTGCCTTGTCCGCAGCATCCACAGGGATGGATAGCGGTATCGGCGGTTGTCCGGCGTATGGCAGGGTGAAGTGTTCCTGCAAGGCATTCGCCGAAAGCTCCTTACCCATGCGCGAACCGTTCAGCACGCATCCCGTGCGGTGGTCGATGAAGGTAGCCCCATAGATGCGCCCTTCCTCTGTGTAGCGCAGTACGGTGTCGATGCCCTTCTCTTTGAGTTGGGATACAAATTTGTCCTTGTCATAAGTGCCTTGCAGCACGGAAAGGACGGTGCGTTTCGTCATGTCTGCCAGTTTCCTATCCTTGATTTCCGATTTGGAACGGACAAACTTCTTCTGTACGGCTTCATAGCCTGCGGACTTCCCGAAAAGCGAGGATTTGAACGGGTTGCCCACCTTGTTACCCTTGTCGTCCGTGACGGAATAGACCAGCCCGTGATACTCCCGTCCGCGCACGTTGCCCCTCGCTTCCTCCACCGTCATATTATATAAGGAAAGGAGCGCACGGTATTCGCCCATCGTCTGGAAACGGTACTGCCCATTCAGAGCCTTCACGGTGTTGCCTACCTGCTTCTTCACATCACCTGCCGATGCGGCCACCTTGCGCAACGGATTATCCAATCTCTGATTTTTACGTTCTGCCGGATGCAATCCGTACTTCTGTTCCAGTTCCCTGCGGATACGGTCGCTGCGGCGGTAGAGAAAATCCCGGTTGAGCCTTTTCCCGTTCTCGTCCACGTTGACCGTCACGATGTGCAGGTGGTGGCGGTCGATGTCCTCGTGCTTGAATACAAGATAAGGCTGGTTTCCGAAACCGAGTTTTTCCAGATACTCGCGGGCGATATTCTGCAACTCAATATCGGTCAGCACATCCTCCGGGTGCGGGTTGAGAGAGATATGCACCACCGGCTTCTCGATCTTCATCTGCGGTGGCAGGAAGGTGAGAAAACCCTCCATCGCCTTGCCTATGTCCACCGTTCCCGAACCGTCATTGTAGATGCGGTTGGTGGTGAGAAGCCGCCCCTGCGCCTCGTTAATCTTCTCCCCGTTGTAGGCAATCGCGCCGTACAACGAACTTCCTACACTGATTTTTGCGACCATTTTGCCTCCATTTCCCTTGAAAGTTCCACAATCCGGCGGCTCAGTTTCACGAGTTCGACGGTGTGTTGCTCTAATTTGTAGAGCAACGCCATCGCCTTTTTCTCTGAAAAATGCAGCCTCAGTTCCTTCACGACTTGGTTGTAATTCGTACCCACGGCACGGAATTGTGCATGAAAATCCGACAGTTTGGTGTAATAGTCCACCAACGTCTTGTCCACCTTCAGCACCTTGAACGGTTGCCCGAAGAAGTGCGCTTTGAGGAAAACAGACCGTGCATAGACACCCGATTTTCCGAACATGGCGAGGAAACGGTTGTGTTCCTCCTCGTTGAAACGGACGGTGTACCGGTACACCGCCGGATCAAGTTTGGGATTTCTCCCTGATTTGCTTTTCCTTTTCTCTTTCATATTACTTTGGATTTAGCGGATTGACGGCATAAGCCGCCGCTTCGGATTACAGCACCGCAGTTCTGAAAGGCTTCCCGACTTCGGAGGGAAAGCCCGCCCCCTGCAAGGGCAAGTGCTTTTCGTGGCTGCTCAAAATATTTTGAGCGGCTGAAAAGACATCTTGCTATGTTCAGGTGAACATAAAAATCCGTCAGGGGACGGATTGGGAAAATACCTTTCAGGACTCCGGGCCGCGCGTCATCGGCGAACCCTGCTGTCCGGGTGCAAAGTTACGCCCTTAAAGCGGTATCGGACAGATGCTTGACCCGGTCAATGACTGCCAACCGGCGCAACGTGCCGCCACTTGCCGGAGAAGTGATACAGGTTCCAAAATATACTTGTTTATTTGCAGCATGATTCAAGAAACGAACGATTTGAAGATATGATAAACGGAACATTCAAATACCCGGAAATCCGCTTCTTCGGATACTTGCCGAAACGGATACCCGAACCGTCGGAAACCCGGTTCTCCGACAATTCGGTGACGTATGGATTCAATGACTTCATGACGCAATGTCGTCAATCACCATTTGTCCGACGCACCGCTTCACCACAGAACCGGATACGCGACGACCCGCCTGCGTGTGTAGTCACGGAAGCGGATGGTGCGACAGCCAAATCCGTATGGAAACAGAAAAACAAATCATCAACAATTAAAATAAATGGAACTATGAGTAAGGAAATCTTCGTTGCATTCGCAACACAGAAAGGTGGCATCGGCAAATCCACTGTCACGGCACTTGCCGCCAGCTACCTGCACAACGTGAAAGGCTACAATGTCGCCGTCGTGGACTGCGACGACCCGCAGCACAGCATCCACGGGCTGCGCGAACACGAAATGGGGCTTATCGACAGCAGCACCTACTTCAAGGCTCTCGCTTGCGACCATTTCCGCCGGATCAAAAAGAACGCCTACACCATCGTCAAAAGCAATGCGGTGAACGCCCTCGACGATGCCGAGAGGATGATTGCCACTGAGGACGTGAAACCCGACGTGGTGTTCTTCGACATGCCCGGCACACTCCGAAGCAACGGCGTGATAAAGACGCTCTCGCAGATGGACTACATTTTCACTCCGCTGAGTGCCGACCGCTTTGTCGTGGAGAGTACCCTGAAATTCGTCACGATGTTCCGCGACAGGCTGATGACTACCGGACAGGCGAAAACAAAGGGGCTGCATCTGTTCTGGACGATGGTGGACGGCAGGGAGAGGAACGACTTGTACGGCATCTACGAGGAAGTGATAGCCGAAATGGGCTTTCCGGTACTTTCCACCCGCTTGCCCGACAGCAAGAAGTTCCGCCGTGACCTTTCGGAAGAGCGCAAGAGCGTTTTCCGCTCCACCATCTTCCCGATGGACACGGCACTGCTGAAAGGGAGTGGCATCCGGGAGTTTTCCGAAGAGATAAGCGACATCATCAGACCGCAGTGAGCATGGGCAGCAGGAAAGTGAACACGGAAGGCATCGACGAGGAACTGCTGTTAGCCTCCATCGGGCGGCGCACACAGGACGGGACACTGCGCCCCGCACAGGAAGTACCCGCAGCTGCACCGACCGAAGAGGACACCGCCGCACCGGAACCATCTCCTGTGCAACCCGTAACACGGGAAAAAGCGCAGAGGGAAAGTGGACGCCGGAAAAGGCAGGACGAGGACTACAACGAGCTATTCCTGCGCCGCAACGAGATAAAGACCCGCCAATGTGTCTATATCAGCCGTGACGTCCACGGCAAGATCCTCAGAATCGTGAACGACATCGCCGGAGGGGAAATCTCAGTAGGCGGATATGTGGATACCGTGCTGCGCCAGCATCTGGAACAGCACAAGGAGAGAATCAACGAACTGTACAAGAAACAACGTGAAGATCTGATTTGAAAATGGAAAAAGAAATGACACCGAATGAAAAAAGACCACAGCAAGACTGCGGAGGTATGTTTACCCAAGTGCAGGCGAGTGTGGAAATACTGTCGCCTGTCCCGGTAAGCGGCAAATGCAGTGAGAAGGACTATGAACGCCTGTTCATCCGCGACCCGGAAGTAAAGGCACGTGAGGGGAAGATGGCGTATGTGCGCCCGGAGTACCACGAGCGTATCATGCGTATCACCCGTGTAATCGGGCATGACCGGCTTACGCTGTCCGCTTACATCGACCATGTGCTGACGCACCACTTCAACCAGTGCGAAGATGCGATAAAGAGCCTTTATGCCCGAAATTACAATTCAGTATTCTAACCAAAAACGGAAGGATATGAATTACACAATCAGCATGACAGACATTCTGCTGGCGGTATCGGTCGGCTGCAACCTCTGGTTCCTGTTCCTGCTCCTTTACGAGCGCATCATGGACACGCGGATTGTCCGCTTCTTCAAGGGCATTGTCGGATTATGGCGGTCACTGGACGGGAATGAGGCTAAACGCATAGCGGCACACGAGGAAGTCCCTGCGGAAAAGGCGGACATCATCGGCAAGAGCCGTTTCAGGATGGCATCCACCCGGACAACCGCTGCCATACCGACGCAAGAAGCCGCCACTATTGAAAAAGGCATTGAGCTGTCGGAGGAAGAGGCTACTTTTGACGACGGAAAAACGGGAAACGCATCCCGCCCGGCACAAGTCCCGGAGGAAAAACTCGATGAGACCTTCACGAGCATACCGCCGGAGGAACTGGGATACGGGGACGACGAACCGGAAGAGGACGCCTCGGACACGCCACGGGCTTCGGGCAGCAGCTTTGACGAGATTGACGACGCCTGCAAGACCGCCAAAAACCCGGACGCGACACAGGCGGAACGTGAAAAGGCGGCTAAGGTGTTCACCGACATGGAGGGCACGGAGTTGTACGAGAAAATGATGGAAGGCTCTTCGGAGATAGGCATCCGCATCAAGGGGCTTATCGAGATTCGGCTGAAGAAATCTGAAAAGGAGTTCGTCGTGCCGGACAACATCGAGGAGTTCGACATTCGCAACTATGTATGACAACAATAAAAGAAATGAACATGAAAGAATGACATCAACCCACGCGGCGAGGAAACGCAAGGCGCATCCCCATCCGCAACGGACACGCCCACGTCCGTGGAAACAAACGGGCATCCACTAAAACCAAAGTAAAGAAACAAAGTATCAACCGCCCGACAAAGGACCATCCACCCTTTTGACGGCAAAAAACAAGAACAGTTTATGAACAAGAACATCTTGAAAAACAGAAAAGCAATCCTCTCCGCGGCACTTGTCATCGCCGCAACCGCCTCCGCTTTCGCGCAGGGAAACGGCATCGCGGGCATCAACGAAGCCACCTCTATGGTGAGTTCTTATTTCGACCCCGGAACTAAACTGATATACGCCATCGGTGCAGTCGTCGGGCTTATCGGGGGCGTAAAAGTGTACGGCAAGTTTTCATCGGGCGACCCCGACACCAGCAAGACAGCCGCCTCGTGGTTCGGCGCGTGCATCTTCCTGATTGTTGCCGCCACCATCCTGCGCTCATTCTTCCTTTAATAAATAATGTATGGCTGAATACCCAATCAACAAGGGTATCGGCCGTCCGGTAGAGTTCAAGGGCTTGAAGGCACAGTACCTCTTCATCTTCTGCGGAGGTCTGCTGGCTCTCTTCGTCCTGTTCGTCATCCTCTACATGGTCGGTATCGACCAGTGGATATGTATCGGCTTCGGCGCGGCATCGTCCTCCCTCCTTGTATGGCAGACCTTCGCGCTGAACGCCCGGTACGGTGAACACGGGCTGATGAAATTAGGAGCGGCACGGAGCCATCCCCGATACCTTATCAACCGGCGGCGGATAACCCGTCTGTTCAAACGACAACGAAAGGAAGAAAGACAATGAGGAATACATCGAAAATGACAACACTGGAAAACAGGTTCCCACTTTTAGCGGTGGAGCATGGCTGCATCATCTCAAAGGACGCCGACATCACGGTGGCTTTCGAGGTGGAACTACCGGAACTTTACACCGTGACGGGTGCGGAGTACGAGGCGATACACAGTTGCTGGTGCAAGGCTATCAAGGTGCTGCCGGACTACTCCGTCGTCCACAAACAGGACTGGTTCATCAAGGAACGCTACAAACCGGAGCTTCAGAAGGACGACATGAGCTTTTTAAGCCGCTCTTTCGAGCGTCACTTCAACGAGCGTCCGTACCTGAAACACACCTGCTACCTCTACCTGACCAAGACAACAAAGGAGCGTAACCGGATGCAGAGCAATTTCAGCACGCTGTGCCGGGGACATATCATCCCGAAGGAGCTGGACAGGGAAACCACGACCAAGTTCTTGGAAGCCTGCGAACAGTTCGAGCGCATCATGAACGACAGCGGGCTTGTCAGGCTGCGCCGCCTCTCCACCGATGAGATTGTGGGTACTGAGGGAAAGACGGGACTTATTGAACGCTACTTCTCGCTCATGCCGGAAGGTGACACCACCTTGCAGGACATCGAGCTTTCGGCAAGGGAGATGCGCATCGGCGACAACCGCCTGTGTCTGCACACCCTCTCCGACGCGGAAGACCTGCCGGGCAAGGTGGCTACCGACACCCGTTACGAGAAGCTCTCCACCGACCGGAGTGACTGCCGACTGTCATTCGCCTCCCCGGTGGGGCTTCTGCTCTCCTGCAACCATATCTACAACCAGTATGTGCTGATAGACAACAGTGAGGAAACCTTGCAGAAGTTCGAGAAGTCCGCCCGTAACATGCAGTCGCTATCTCGCTATTCAAGGAGCAACAGCATCAACCGCGAGTGGATAGACCAATACCTGAACGAAGCCCATTCCTACGGACTGACCTCGGTACGGGCACACTTCAACGTCATGGCGTGGAGCGACGATGCGGAGGAACTGAAGCATATCAAGAACGACGTGGGCAGCCAGTTGGCAAGCATGGAATGCGTGCCGCGCCACAACACCATCGACTGCCCGACACTCTACTGGGCGGCGATACCCGGCAATGCGGCGGACTTCCCGGCGGAAGAGAGTTTCCACACCTTCATCGAACAGGCGGTGTGCCTGTTCACAGAGGAAACCAACTACCGCAGCTCGCTCTCGCCCTTCGGCATCAAGATGGTGGACAGGCTCACGGGAAAACCGCTGCACCTTGACATCTCCGACCTGCCCATGAAGCGAGGTATCACGACCAACCGTAATAATACCCTATATTTTTGCCGTTTTTATATTGTTTGAATTTATATATAAATAGCTGATATTTAGAGATTGTTAGGAAAATGATTTGGCTTTTGATTTGCTATTTTTTCCGATAATCTCTATTTTTGTATGCAAATCGTATGTACAAAATAGACATATAACAATAAACAAGGCAGCCTATGTTCAAGTATTCAAAAGATGGCATATCCGTACTGTCGGTACTGGATGCACGCAGGGCGAAGAAAAGCGGTCTGTTCCCTGTCAAGATACAAGTGATACACAACCGCAAGCAGAAATATTATTCCACCGGAAAGGAATTGTCCAAAGAGGACTGGGAAATCCTTGCCGAAAGCAAGAGCCGCAGACTGATTGAGATACGGGCAAGCGTGGAAAACAGTTTCTCCATCATAAAAAGCCAAGTGGAAGCCCTTGCGGAACGTGGGGACTTCTGTTTCGATGCGCTCAGCATGAGGTTGGGCAGATGTACTGGTACAACCCTTAACACAGCCATACAGGGGAAAATAGACGCATTCAAACTCAACGGGCAGGTAAATTCCTATTATAACTATCGCAGCACGTTGAAAAGCATAGAACGGTTCGCAGGCGGCAGCGTGCCGTTCTCTGCGGTTTCTGCGGACTGGCTGTCACGCCTTGACAAGTTCCTGCGGAACGAGGGCAAGACCGTCACCACCATAAATTTCTATATGAAAGCCCTTAAATGTGTGGTGAATGACGCAAGGCGCAACGGGATTTTGAAAGAAGCCCAATACCCGTTCGGCAGGGGAAAGTACGAGATTCCGAGCGGCAACAGCCGAAAGTTAGCCTTGACGATGGAACAGATAAAAAAAGTCGTGACATACAAGGGCAGCAAGACCGTTGAAAAGTACCGGGACTTTTGGTTTTTCTCCTACCTGTGCAACGGAATCAATTTCAGGGATATGCTTTTCTTGCGGTATGGGAACATCGTGGACGGTGAAATCTGCTTTGTACGCTCCAAGACATCGCACACGTCCAACCATATACGGGAAATAAGGGCGGTGCTCACTCCCGAAATGCGGGATATTATAAAACGGTGGGGAAACCCGGACGAAGGGAATCCCGATACTTTCCTTTTCAAGTATGCCAAAGACACGGAGGACGAATTTGTCATTTCCAATATTGTCAGACGGGTAACGCACCGTTGCAACATCGCTTTGGCTAAAATAGCCCAAGCTGTCGGTGTCCCCCGTTTCACGACCTATTCCGCCCGGCATTCCTATGCGACTGTCTTAAAACGTAGCGGAACGAACATCGCTTACATATCCGAGAGTTTGGGGCATTCAAGCCTTGCCATCACGGAGAACTACCTCGCCAGTTTCGAGCAGGAGGAGCGGATAAGGAATGCGCAGTTATTAACCAAATTCGATTGAGCCATGCCGAACAAGAAAACCAAGACGGTGAAGATTAGACACCTTGAATGTTTCAGTGCCATTTACGGGGAACTGGCGCAGAATCCCGAATATGCAGGCTACGAAATAGAAGAAGCCGTACTGCAAGTAAAATCATATATTCCCCCCGCCGTCAAAGACGTGGACAAGGCGATAGAGAAAATAAGGTTCAGCCATGCCACCCGTAAATACAAGTACCCCGTATTCGAGGGCAGGGAACTGATAGACCAAAAGACATTGGCGAAAATGGCGGGCGTGAGCAGGCAGACCGTAGCCCGGTGGGAGGAACTCGGTTTCATATCCCGTTCGGACATAGGGCTGTCGGGAAGCAAATATTTCGTAATAAAAGAAGTCGTTTCCCAACTTGAAAGGTTAAAGGATGTAAAATAGCGGCATTCGCATAATCACTTAACATACATAGGACAAACGGTGTGTTGGAAGGACAAAAATCGCCAATACATCGTTTGTCCCTTTTTTATCCCGTTCCAATCTTGCCGGATGTCCTGCATTGTCCCAAGTTGTCCGGTCTGTGTCAAGTGATTAGTAATTGAATAATCGGTTTCTTTTATTCTTCCTTTGCGGCATCAACCGGTTGCAACGGCTATGACGGTAGCCAAGTAATAACTAAAAAAGGAAGAAAATATGACAAACATTATTTTGACAACGCCCGAAGAACTCCGGGCTATCGTGAGCGAAACCGTTTCCCAGTCATTGGCTGGATTCACCCAGCCGAGGAACGAACCCGACAACCTCACGCCCGATGTGGCGGTAGAGGTGCTGGAACGACACGGTTTTCTGATTTCAAAGGCACGGCTCTACAAGCTGACCGCCAAAAAGGAAGTGCCGTTCCGCAAATACGGGAACAAATTGCTTTTCTCACGGAAAGAGCTTCTCACGTGGGCGGAAAACCTTGCAAAAAGGGTAAACGACAAGGACGAGGCGGCACTCGCCATCGCCAAGAGCGCAAACCGGAAAATCCGTAATTATGGAAAATAAGAGGAAAGAAGAAGCCGGGCAGGATGTCACCATGCAGAAAGAGGATTTCGCAGCCCTTTGGAAAACCATTCATCTGAAAGTGACGGACACTTATGAAGTGCCGCCCGAAATACTTTGGGTGAACGGCTCTACCATTGGCACGCTGGGTAATTTCAGCGCATCCACGGGTAAAGCCAAGAGCAAAAAGACATTCAACATCTCCGCTATCGTTGCGGCAGCGTTGAAGAATGACGAGGTACTGAAGTATTCGGCATGCCTGCCACCGAACAAACGGAAAATCCTCTATGTAGATACCGAGCAGAGCAAATACCATTGCCATAAGGTAATGGAGCGTATTTTGCGGCTTGCAGGACTGCCTACCGACAAGGACAGGGAGGATTTTGTTTTCATCGTGCTAAGGGAGCAGACACCCGACAAGCGGAAGCAGATTATCGGCTATATGCTGGAAAATATGCCCGATGTGGGGTTGCTCATCATTGACGGAATCCGTGATTTGATGTACGACATCAACAGCCCCAGCGAATCGACAGACCTAATCAACCTCTTAATGCGCTGGTCAAGCGGATATAACCTGCATATCCATACCGTACTGCATTTGAACAAGGGGGATGACAACACAAGGGGGCATATCGGTACGGAGTTGAACAACAAGGCTGAAACCGTCCTGCAAATCACGAAAAGCCAGCAGGACGGTAACATAAGCGAGGTAAAGGCGATGCACATACGTGACCGGGAGTTTGACCCGTTCGCATTCCGTATCAACGACAGCGCATTGCCGGAAGCTGTGGACGGTTATGTATTCAAGCAGCCCAGCCAAGACAGGGGCTTTCCACTGGCAGAACTGACGGAGCAACAGCACAGGACGGCTTTGGAAAACGGTTTTGGCAAACAGGTTATATATGGTTACGAGAATGTCCTAAAGACCTTGAAACAAGGCTATGCAAGTATCGGCTACGAGCGTGGGCGCAATATCCATGTGGAACTGAACAAGTTCCTTGTGAACAAGCGCATGATTGTGAAAGAGGGTAAGGGTTACCGCTATAATCCCGATTTCCATTATTAAAAGTCAGTTTGGTTTAGTCCGGGTGTATATATAAGAGGAACGGACTTACTATTTCCCTGTATCGGAACAAGCAGGTTTAGTATGGTACGGGTATATATATAACGAACTAAACAGGACTGGCGCATTTTTCAACTATTTTTTAATCCCCAAAAAAGAAAATGTTATGAACATCGAAGATGTAAAACAAATACCCATCGCAGACTATCTGCATAGTTTAGGTTACTCTCCTGTCAAGCAGCAGGGTAACGGCTTATGGTACAAATCACCGTTAAGGGAGGAACACGAACCGTCTTTCAAGGTGAACACTGACCGCAACCTTTGGTATGACTTTGGCGCAGGCAAGGGCGGCAACATCATCGCACTGGCAAAGGAACTCTATTGTTCCGACAGCTTGCCATACCTTTTAAACCGGATAGCGGAACAGACACCGCACATCCGTCCGGTCAGTTTTTCTTTTCCCCAGCGTAGGAAAGAACCGAGTTTCCAGCATTTGGAAGTCCGTGACCTTACCCATCCGGCATTGCTCCGTTACTTGCAGGGACGGGGTATCAATATCGAACTGGCAAAAAGAGAATGTAAGGAACTCCATTTTACCAATAACGGCAGACCGTTCTTCGCTATCGGTTTCCCGAACATGACAGGAGGTTATGAGGTGCGCAACTCTTTTTTCAAAGGCTGCATCGCCCCGAAAGACATCACCCATATACGGCAGCAGGGAGAGCCGAGAGAGAAATGTCTGGTGTTCGAGGGTTTCATGGACTACCTCTCTTTCCTTACGCTCCGCATGAGGAACTGTCCGACCATGCCCGACCTTGACAGGCAGGATTATGTCATTCTTAACTCTACCGCCAATGTGTCGAAAGCCCTTGACGTGATGTCCCCGTATGAACGCATCCACTGTATGCTTGACAATGACAAGGCTGGATATGAAGCGACACGGGATATCGAGTTGGAATACTCCTACCGTGTACGTGACTTCTCACACAATTACAGGGGATATTCGGACTTGAACGATTACCTGTGCGGCAGGAAGCAGGAACGGAAAAACGCAGCCAGCCAAGTGCAGGAAACGAAGCAGGAAACCGGACAACGTGCCGCCCCAAGACAAAAGAGAGGCAGGGGCATTTAATCCGGCAGGACTACCAACGGCTGGCGGTTTATTTGGAGAGCAAGGTTATGTTTCGGTATACCGAAACCATCTTGCTTTGCTCACCGCAAAGGAAATCGCTCCCGTTGGTCGCAATTTCTAATATACCACCTAAAAGTAAAAAGACATGAAGAAGATACAGGACAAGCCGGGCGGTCGTCCGGCAAAAAAACGGACGGACAAGCAGAAAAAAGTAGTCAGTACGAAACTGACCGAGTTGCAGTATTACGCCATCAGAAAGCGAGCCGGGGAAGCCGGGTTACGTATCAGTGAGTATGTCCGGCAGGCGGTTGTTTCGGCAGAGGTCATCCCCCGGCTGAACAGGCAGGATGCGGACACCATCCGCAAGCTGGCAGGGGAAGCCAACAACATCAATCAGTTGGCGCACCGGGCGAATGCCGGAGGTTTCGCACTGGTTGCGGTGGAACTTTTGAAGCTCAAAGATAGGATTGTTGAAATCATAAACCATTTGTCGGATGATTGGAAAAATAAAAAAGGGAAGCGGTTTTAAGGGCTGTGTGAACTATGTGCTTGGCAAGGAGCAGGCGGTTTTGCTTCATGCGGACGGGGTTCTGACGGAAAGCCGGAGCGATATAATCCGCAGCTTCTGTATGCAGACCGGGATGAATCCCGACTTGAAAAAGCCGGTAGGACATATTGCGTTAAGCTATTCGGCAGTGGATGCACCTAAATTGACGGACGGGAAGATGATACAGCTTGCGCAGGAGTATATGCGTGAAATGAAAATCACCGATACGCAGTATATCATCGTGCGCCACCAAGACCGGGAACATCCACATGTGCATATCGTGTTCAACCGCATAGACAACAACGGCAAGAGCATTTCGGACAGGAACGACATGTACCGTAACGAACAGGTATGCAAGAAGCTGAAAGCCAAACACGGGCTTTATTTCGCCAAGGGGAAAGAGCAGGTGAAGCAGCACCGATTGAAAGAGCCGGACAAGTCGAAATACGAGATTTACACGGCTGTGAAGAATGAAATCGGCAAATCCCGTAACTGGCAGCAGTTACAGCAGCGGTTAGCGGAAATGGGTATTGCTATCCAGTTCAAGTATAAGGGACAGACAAGCGAGATACAGGGCATATCCATTTCCAAAGGCGAATACACGTTCAAGGGTTCGGAGATAGACCGCAGTTTCAGTTTTTCCAAACTGGATAAATGTTTCGGGGATGCAGGAATGAATGTTGCCGAAAGCCAACGGCAAACAACTTTCGCACCCGTTCGGGAGCAGGCACCTGCACCGAGCAAGGCTGACAGCCCGTTGATAACAGGTTCACTCGGTCTGTTTTCCGCTTCTTCTCCCCCAGTGGATGAAGAACCTAATTTTAATTTGAGAAAGAAGAAGAAAAAGAAAAAACAACTTAAATTGTAAAGACATGGAAGACAATTTGATTTTAGAGGGGCTTCTCTCTATGGTTACGGAACTGAAAGAGAAGCTGGAAGCACAGGTAACGCCAGCCAGCCGGGAGGAAACTCTCGAACGGCTGGGAACAATCGAACAAGCGTTGTCGGAACTGCACAGTAATTCGGCTGTTCCCGAAGAAAAGTTGCAGGTTATTCAAAGCCAACTTGACGACATAAGGAGCAGGATGCAAGGTCAGCAGAAGAACATAGAGGACACCAAGAAAATAACATTGGAAACCTACCGTTGTTTCAAGGTGATGATTGATACTTTGGGCTCTTGCAGGACGGATAAAGAGGAAGCTACGCCCTTACCGTTCTATCAACGGATTTACAACAAGGTCGCTTCTTGGATTCGTCCGGAATTGTTTGTTTTTTCGGCAGTGCTGGTTGTCTGTTCCGTTTCCATATTCTTGAATGTCCGTTTGGCTGAACGTATGCAGCAGTTGCAGGACAACGATATGAAATACCGCTATTTGCTGATGCAAGGACAGGCAGACGGGGAAGTCTTTGATATACTGGAAACCAAATTCAATTGGCAGAGGGATAACGGTTTTATCCAAAGTCTAACCGATTCTGTGATAGATTTTGAGTATCGCAGCAGGAAGCAGGCGGAAGCGTTGGAGCGTGCAAGGCTACTCAATGAACAAGCCGAGCTGTTGAGAAAGGAAGCCGATAAACTAGGTAAGCCATAAGTGGAGTAAAGCCGGAGTGATGAATCATGTTTATCGCCCGGCTTTTCAAATTCATTTATTTTTCTTCGGACAGCATGTCGTTAGGTATTCAGAAGAATAATTTATAACAAAGTATGCCCAATAAAAATAATCCTAAAAGGCATATTGCAAAAATTATATATGCCTTGAATAGATAAATTTGGTCTGACTGTTCTTTTGCTATGGTATTTTTACGGATTTCCTCTATCGTTTCAATGGAAATGTTGGATAAATTAATATTTTTTCCCTTGTTTACGAGGTATTTATGATGTTCTTTCATCCTTTCTTTATTCAATTTGCGAAGCTCACGGTTCTCTTTGTCCCGTTGTAGCATATCATTTATACAGCCTAATGTTCCCATTTTTTAGTTTAAATTTAATGCTGAATTCAACTTGCAAATGCAACAGAATTCTGATTAATAATTTGTTTA
>NZ_QSOO01000033.1:0-7249 GCF_003436255.1 Bacteroides sp. D20
TATTGCTTATTATCCGCACCCAAAAAGTTGCATTTATAAGTTGAACTCAAGAATTAATTTCCGCTTCTTTTGCTGGATAAAATTTAATTCGTATATTGCGCCCATGAGAGATAAGCAACATAATTTGTTAACAATTTAAATGATTGAGAACTATGGGACTCTATAATTATGGAATTGGAGGCAACGAAGTAAAAGTGGACGCAAATGAATCCATTGCTGATATCCCTTCCAACCGAACTTTGATGGTCCAGAAATTAACGGATGAAGCTCCTACTTCTCCTGAGTGTGTTTACGGACTGGAAACAGTAGAAGATGTGTTTGAACATTTTGAGCCGACTGTGCAATTAGAGCATGTAGATGCCGGAGGTGCCGAAATTAAAGAACTAATGGCTTTCAGGAACCTTGGGGATTTTGATGCTAAAAAGATTAAGGAGAATAGTGAGTTCTTGAGCGGGCTTGACATCGAGAAAGAACAAAGTGTTAAAATTGCCAGACAGCTGACATCGAACAGGGCGCTTCAAAAAGTTATTGAGAATCCTGAAACGAGGAATGCCCTGGCAGAAATTATAGAGAATTCCATTCAAGAAATTCAGGCTGCACAATCCAAATCTAAACTTTAAAACCATCATCACATGAAACCGGATAATCAACAACAAAAACAGCAGGCTGTAACAACTTCTCCTCAATCCTCTCAGCAAGGTCAAGTTGCTTCCGTAGCTGCGATAGACCGTCTTAAAGAATTCGGCGGTTTTTCTTTCTTAGAGAATATTATAGATGGATTCTCCAATTTAAATCCTAACAGAAAAGCCCGGCGAAATATTTTCTTGACGGATGAACAATGGGCGCTTGAACGAAAGGCCCTTACAAACCGTTTGTCCGTATGGTTGGATTTGTTACGAAACAATGATTCTGCCGAGAAAATGCGTGATAAGGCAAAAGAAACAGCTATTCAGGCTGAAGAACTATTGAATAAAAACTTGAAATCCGCTTTGGCGCGTACCCATGACCTGGAGAAAGCTTATCGCACCGTAGCTTCATTCTATAAGAATACCGAGAGTGACAAGGTCAAGAACATCACGATTGTCAATGCCAGCATTGAGCAGTTACGGGATTTGGATAATACTGTTTTTGCAGACCACATCAGCAAAGAATTGAAGCAAAATTTTGACCGCTTGGATTTACGCCGAAATTATTCTCTTCTGGTTGTGCCCGGATATTTGGGCTCCAATGCCATTTTGGACAAGTGGTCAAAAATGGCTCATGAAAATAAAGCCTTCTTAATAACGGATTTCCAGGATTTGGAATCTCCAGATGATGTTGTTGATATATTCTTTAATGCAGATCATACCGGTGGCGATGATTTTAAATCCAACACGGTAATGACTTGTAATTGGCTGTTGGGACGTCAAAAGGAAGAAGCCGTAGGAGAAGAGGAGAATTTGTATATCCCGCCTTCAGCCGCTTTGGCCGGAAAGATATACAGCACCCGAATGTCACAGGTTGTGGCCGGAAAAAAATTCGGTGGTCTGAATGAAATCGAAAGTGTACGTTTTGACCTCAAACGCAGCGAGATATCAGAACTGGAACGCATGGGGCTTGTGCCTATGGTAAACGAATACAGCAAGGTTATGGCATTCTCTGCAAAGACTCTTTTCAATGGAGACAATCTTGGATTGCAAACCTATTCGGTGGTACGTGTTTTTGACTATATTACCAAAGTTTTATTTGACTTCCTGAACCGGCGTGCCTTTGAAAATTGGGATACGCGTATCGAAGCCGATTTGCGTTCCCAAATTGTGAAATTCCTTGATAGCGTAATGGGACCGAATAAGTTGATCGAGCGCTTTAAGGTTGTGAAAATTGAACAACACCCGGAACTGAAAGACTGTGTATTACTGGATATTCATATTACCCCATTCTTCCCGGCCAAGAGTTTTGTAATCCAATTGGCAGGACATAAAGGAGATAGTCCGGAAGAGGCTGTTTGGGAGAGCGAATATAAACAAGTATAAGTGAAAAAATAACAAAAAAGGATTGCAGGTTTGTTGCCACAACATTCCTGCAACCTTTTTTTAGGACGATATAAGTTATGGGGATCACATTGCTGCAATTTAAAACAATGTGTCAGAATCGGCAACGGTACACCGGTTACGTTGAAGGTTTAGGATATGTCTGTTGGCGTCCAAGATATGTTATATATGACAGGCTGGACATGTCTTACAATAAGCCGTCAGGCTCGGAAAAAGTCGCATTTTATGAACTTGTTATAATTAAAAACGAAGAAAATACCCAAAGTGGATTCTCGCCATTAAGAGAAGTAAAGGATATGGCTATAAATGCCCTGTCTGTATATGGTGCTATTAATTCAGTAGAGCAGCTGTCAACCAAGCCGGTGGTTTTAGGACCGGATTACATTCAAATAAATCGTCAAGGTACGCTTGTACGCAATCGTAATAAGAAATACACAACAAAAGGAAAAATTGCAGGGCGTATCGGAGATAAATTATTTGGGATTGGAGTTATTATCGACTTAGCTTTGTGGCAAGCAGGTGAACAGGAATGGTACCAGACGAAAGTTAATATCGGGGTTAATACCGGTATTTTCTTAATAGGACAAGTTTGTCCTCCTGCCGGGGTTGTGTTAGGTATTTTATGGTTTATTCTTAATGCGGTACATACAGATCCCCGGCCTTCTCCCGGCATCTATGAGCAGATACATGGAAGCATTGCACCGGCTGATGCGACTAAAGTTCATAATCCGTATTATGATAATAGAATTATATCACGAAAATATGTTCCTTCGCAATACAATTTCGAACAAAAATAAGATATTATTTTGGGATAATATTTTTTTTTGGGTCCGGTCTTATACTCCTAAAGGAGGATATGCACACCGTGCTTACGGAGTTATTACATTAATTCAATATGTGTATTTGTTATTGATAATCTCCATAGTGGTTAATTGTCTGGATTGGGAAACCGCCTTATGGATATACTCCAATCAAAAAAATATTATTTTTGCTGTAGGGATAATTTTCCCTTTACTCTTTTTTGCAAACTCGTTAATATATAACGACCACAAGTATCAAAGTTTAGATGATAAGTTCATGCAAATAACTTCTGGTAAAAAGAAAAAGCTTAAAAGAACCTTTTTTATTGTTTTGGGCATTACTGCAATAATTGTATTTATAGAAATCAAACTGTTTCATCTGTTTGAAGAGAATTTCATACAATATCCTTAATGTATATCTGCGAGATTGCGCCTTGCAAGCAATATTTAATATGATGTGGACAAGCCGGGAGCCCTTACAGGGTGGAAGAACTGGAAGTTTGAGACGGAAAGTCCGGCTACATTTATTTTATTCCACCTAAAATATCATATAATCTTATTTCAATAAGTATCTGTGTCGCAACTCTTCCTTATCCTGCCTGATTGAGATGGGGCCGCCCGGCTTCCTCCTGCCGAACAAACCAATCCACGCTTCTCTTTTTAAAGAAAGAGCCGGGCTGAATAATCTCTTAATAAAAAGCCATATGCATGAAGTAGATAATCGAATTTTCATATTGATACGCCTAAATCCCCGTTTTTTTCATTACCTTTGTCTATAGACTGATAAAATTAGTAACAATGAAAGAATCCATAACCATAAAGAATGTTGGTCCACTGAAAAATATTCAAATAGACGACATTAAACCCCTTACCGTATTCATCGGTAAGTCTGCAAGCGGTAAGAGTACAATCATGAAAATAGTTGTGCTTATGCGTTACATCTATAAAATGGTAAATATCCGTTCCTATTTAAGGAATGCAAAGATTACACGTTCTCCATTCAAACTCCGGTTCGACTCCTTGCTCCACGACGGTTTGGACAAAATGATAACAGCAGATACGGAAATTTATTATACGGTAGAAATGAACGGCAATGCATATACTATATCTTATGCCAAGAAAAACTTGCAAGCCAGCATTAACATTCCCAATAATGACTTGGTATTCTTCAAAGAATCATACATATCTGAAACGAGAAGTGTCATACCTGCATGGACATCCAAAGTCTCTTCATTCAAGGGGGCAAGCCTCGGATTCTTTTTCCATGAGACATTCAATGATTTTAATAATGCTACGGATGTTATCAAGGAGCAGCAGTTGGAATACCTGAATCTGAAAATGAAAATACAGAAATCAGGAAACAAGCCCAAGTTATTTATGATAGAATCTGAGCAGGAGGGTTCTGTTCCTGTAGAGTTAAGGTATGCATCTTCGGGTATTCAGACCTCGGCACCCTTAGTTGCTATAATACGCTACTTTGCTAAAGAGTTCTCTTTTAAGGATGCTTTCCAGCGTTCCGTGCTAAGTTACCTGTTCAAGCAGGACCTTCTTACAAAATTCACTCCGGGAATCAATCAAAATGAACTGGCAAAGTATGTACATGTTCATATTGAAGAGGCAGAATTAAGCCTGGATCCCGAAGCGCAAAGAGGACTGATCAACAATATAGTCAGTGAGGCTTTTCATAAAAATGATGTTGATAGGAAACTGGGATTGATGATCGCTACCCATAGTCCCTATATAGTTAATCACCTGAATGTGTTACTCCGTGCCAGTTATTTTGAAAAAGCACGTAAGAACTATCCTTTTTTGGAAAAGGACAATATTGCCGTATATAGAGTAGGTGAAGGTACACTTACCTCCTTAATGGCCACAGATAATGATACGGAAGAGTATGTCATTAATACATACGACCTTTCCGACACCATGGAAGAAATTTTCAATGAATACGAAAGCATGGAGGAACAGGAAAATGGACAGCGCATTAATTGATTTCCTAAAAAAAGATTATCCTTCTCATTTCGGAGTGGTGTGGGATGAAACTACTATGTCTATCCGTAGGGAACAACGTCCGAGAGGGAAACATGAAATCCGGGACCAACAGCCCAAAATTGTACAGTATTCCGGTAAGGGTGTTTCTATAATTAATAATAACTCGCTTGTCGATATAGAGATTATAGATTTTGAACACTATATTAATTTATTTCATGATACAGCTGCGGGTATGGGACGAAAATGTGATTTTATCATAAACCCGATAGCTGGATACGACTTCATTGTCTTCAATGAACTGACAGAAAGTCAGGGCCAGTATATTCGACCGTTCAATTCACCAACAACAGGGGACAAAAAAGAGGGTAAACTGGCCTATGCAAAGAAGCAACTGGAAATTTCCATTGAAAAATTCTATAGTGTAAGCGACTTTTTAGATGGGTATGAAAAGAAGATTGCCCTTTTTTCATATCGATTGACTGATGGCAAACCGGGACATCTTATGACTAAATCCATGAATGCTTTCAGAAGACCGCAAAAAATTTTATCTAACATCCGCGCTCATGAACCCCTAATACATGGTTTTGTATTTGAACAAAGGATGTATCATGAAGAATACAAAGTAAACTGAATATAACATTCAAGATATGGCAAACAACGAACATAACCCAATAGCCATAAGAATCAGTCAAATTCAAGACTTATGGATTCAAAACAGGACAAACCATCCTGACGCAAAGGTGTATTGTCTGACATGTGACCAAGAGGATTTCCCTTTGGTGGAGGGTTTTATTCGTCTTGAAGGTTCTCCTTACGGGAGGTCCAGTGATACGATTCTTGCCTTTATGACGGATTATGATTCCCCCGCGGCGTTTTATTCTTTTCTAATCAACGAGTGGATCTCATCTTTTGCGGCAGAATTGGAAAAACACCCGGATTGGAACTGGACAGATTTCGAGGAACTGAAACAAGAGGCAGGCATTCTTAAACAGGACAACCCCAAAATCCTGAAAGACTTTTATATTCGTATGGTAAGCAGTTTTAAGATTTTCGAGGGGGTTGCCGGCAACATTCTTGGTATAACGATAATCATTTATCGAATCCAGGACGTGGAGTCGCTAAATAATTCTATAAAGGAATTGGCCGAGGCTCTTCCCCCGCATGTAAGTCTTATTCTGACGGACTATAACGGCCGTGAGGTATATGGCTTGTTGCTGGAGAATATGAAAGAAAAAGCCTGTCGGATAAATATTCCCGACCAGAACATGTCTGAAGCCTATAAAGAAATAGCAACACAGGGGGATCCACACGATCCGCAGGTGAAATACCGCTGTTGTCTGTTCGCCTTGGGGGAAGCAGCCAATGCTGGAAAAAAGAAAGAGGTTAAACGCTTGGGAGAAGAGCTTATAAAGATATGTCGTGAAATTGGGGGGATTGAAATGTGGGCTTCCGCATACCTTATATATGGAGGTTTTATGTTGGGCTTCAAGGATGAAGCCGCATTCACGCACAAACTGCTTGACAAGGGGATCGGCATAGCGCAATCTGCAGGACAGAAGGAAACAGCTTGTATCCAGATATTGATACAGCTCTATGATTATAAAGGCATTGCCTATAACCTGTCGAGAGATGCGCAAAAGGCAGTTGGCTGTTTTTTGAAAGGAGCGGAAATTGCCAGGGAAGAAGATTTAAAATCTATGGCTGTCAGTCAATATGGCTATGCGCTGCTTGTTGCATTGAAAAAGGATCGTTTCTTTTACGAACCGATCCTAACGGAGGCTTTTGAATATGGCTATGCACTGGATGATGACGAATTGAGGACGGTTAATTTATCCTTCATAGCCCATACTTATATTGGAAAGATATATAGTATTGAAGCCGAGAAGCGGGAAGAAATCGAAAAACGCATGGAGGCTCTTTACGGCGAAGATTGGCAGGCTGGCTCAAAAGAGATAGGTGCCAAGCTGGAAAATGAATATCTGTTGATTAAAAAGTGACAATGCAAATTTACTGTATATTAATGCAATAAGTTATTTTCATAAGTCGAAAAATACTTTTTTTGTGTTTTGCAAAAAAATATCTCTAAAAAATTTGGAGTTTTAATTTTAATTTCCTATGTTTGCCAACAACAAAGATGATGTTTTATTTTTCTTCTTTTTCTCCCACAAATAAAACAGAAATCAACATGGAAGAACCGGAGGAAATTTCAAAAGATCGTTTTTGAAGTTTTCTCTTTTTTGTTTTTATCCCATAAGAACTGAATTCAAAAAAGAGAGGAGAGATATTCAAAAACCATTGTTAAACTTTTAAATTTTCATTGATTATGGCATCATTTAGAGCAACATTGGAATTTGCAGGAAAAGAGTATGATGTGCTGCACTCCGAGTATGAATTCAGTCGTACGACCGACTCTAAGGGAAAACCCTC
>NZ_QSOO01000033.1:7259-19889 GCF_003436255.1 Bacteroides sp. D20
CGACTCTAAGGGAAAACCCTCCTCAAATATTCAGGGAGGACGCGTAGGGGTTGTTATCGAATCCACTGATGACACCGCTACTATTGAAGCCATGCTGAACAGCCAGTTCAAGCAGGTAGAGGGAAAGATTGTCTACAAGAAAATCGAGGAAGACGCGAAGATGAAGGAAATCGAGTTCAAGAACGCCTACATCGTACATTACAAGGAAACCCTCGACGTGAACAACGAAGTGCCAATGACAATCGCGCTGACCTTCTCGGCTGAGATGATCAACGTGGGGAACGCCGCTTTGGACAATCGCTGGCCGAAGAACTGATATTTTCAGCTTGAACACCCGTCCGGGATGTAATAAGAATTGCCGCCTGACGGATTTTCCGTTGGGCGGCAATTGTGATTTTTAACTAAAATATAGCCGTTATGCTCGAGCAGAAGAAAACAACAGTCAGCATTGAAGGGAGTCCTCTGCCCTCCTTTTCTCAGGTCATATTGAAACAATTCATTAATGACCATCACTATTTTGATGTTCACATGGACATAGAATCCGGAGAACTTTATGCGGCACATACGCTTGACAAAAGCAAGAACTGGGTAGGCAAGAAACTGGATATTCAACTGGGAGATAATGTTTTCAAGGGTATCATAACTCACGTCGAGCTTCATCGTACCCAAGGCAATCACGGCTATCTGCTTATACAGGGATATTCTTTAACATTCCTGCTTGAATCAGAATTGAACTGTGCTTCATGGACAAAAAAAACATTATCCGGCATAGTTAAGGAAATATGTGACAGGGATGGTGTCCCTTGTCTGGTTAATCCGGAATACAAAACAGAGATCGAATATGAATGCCAGTATCGCGAAAGCGATTTTGATTTTATCCGGCGTTTGGCACGGCAATATCATGAATGGCTGTATTATGACGGACATCAGCTGGTATTTGGCAAACCATCGTCACTTCCACCTCCTGTCTCTTT
The DNA here is from genome assembly GCF_003436255.1 of Bacteroides sp. D20. Lineage (NCBI taxonomy): Bacteria > Pseudomonadati > Bacteroidota > Bacteroidia > Bacteroidales > Bacteroidaceae > Bacteroides > Bacteroides sp. D20. The sequence goes on from NZ_QSOO01000033.1 coordinate 8,234, forward strand.
GGCTTATGGCCGCGAAATTTCGGATTTGAATATCGGTATTCAGACACTTGCACGACCTTTACAAGGAAGTTCATACCATTCAGGAAATGCACAGACATATAAGGCTTCTACTCCGGATGCTCCAAAGGGGCTGAATATGCTGGGACAATCTGCATTCGACGCTTCTATAAAACTATTCAAGTCTCCGGCTGTCCAAAACTCTGAGATTAGGGTTGCCAACAAGAGTCAGCTTGATAATTATTTCCAGAAAAAGCAACAGGGTGACACAGCCTCATCACATTACATAGCTTGTGATACCGACAGCAATCTTGTAAATTTGGGTAGCGTAGTTGAAATTCAGACTGCAATCCAGATTTTTCAATCTGTTTTTGAAGAAAAGAGTTTGGGAGAATATATCGTAACGGAGATTACACACTTCTCAGGTGCGGGAGAAAGTTATTATAACAGTTTCACGGCTATCAGTTCTTCTGTTCCGACTCTTCCCCCTCCCGATGTGCCACTGCCGGTTGCACAAACCCAGCAGGCTGTGGTAATAAGCAATGATGATCCGGAAAAGCAAGGACGTGTGCAGGTTAAGATGAGTTGGCAAGGCGATGGAATGCAGACATCATGGATTCGTGTCTTGACACCGGATGCCGGTGTAAGCGATAAAGTTTCTACAAATCGCGGGTTTGTATTTATCCCGGAGAAAGATGATATCGTCCTTGTCGGTTTTCGCTATGACGACCCCAACCGCCCATTCGTGCTTGGAAGTTTGTTTAATGGAAAAACCGGAACCGGAGGAGACAGCGGGAACAAGAAAAAGAGCCTGACAACGAGAAGCGGTTGTACCATTACCATAGACGATGACGAAGGCAGTATCACCATGAAAGATAAGGATGGCAATAGCTATGCGGCTGATGGACAGGGAAACATAACTATTTCCGCCTCAAAATCCATCAAGTTGTGCGTGGGGGAAACTTCCATTGAATTGGATAGTGAAGGCAATATTACATCCAATGCTGCTGCCAATATCTCGGAAACGGCCGGAGCGGACATCATCCAAGCCGCCCAAAAAGTGAGCACTTCTGCCGAAACTTCATATAACATAAACGGTAATGAGGTTACTGCTACGGGGAAAAGTACGGCAACACTTTCCGGAGGCACACAGGCTACTGTGGATTCCAGTGGCACAACGGCTATAGCAGGTACAATCATTAAACTGAATTAATTTATGAGCAACGCCATACAACAGATAGCAGACAATATGCTTTACCTTTGGGAGGAAGCCATAAGTCATCCCGTAAAAATGGTTCGTATAGTTATTAATCCTGGAGATGAATCCATGCTCAAGGCATTTTATGACTATATGTTGGCCATTGACAGCGACGAGGAGGATATGGTTTTCGTCATAGCCTTGCCGTTTATGTCTGTTGTAGAATATAGCGATAAAGTTCTTCGGTATATAGAGCGGCAGATTGAATATTGGAATGATTCCGATAAGCCGGAAGACATTATTTTTGAGAGAATAGACTGGACTCCGGATTTTACACTTGGAAGCAAGGATAATCCTGCGCAGTTGGTTGTTGAGAATTTCAATAGATTGGCAAAGGTTATCGTTGGCGGGACTGATATGAAATGCAGTTTTGTCTTTGATATCGAGGGTACGCAGGAGTATGAAGAATGTCGATTTTGGTTCGAACAGGCTCTGTCATTGCCGTTCAATGCGCAGATGGTTTGGGGGATCAGTGACATTATCGGGCAGGAACAGTTCGGTGACATCATGTCTAAGTATCCGAAAGAAACGACCAGTATTTATCCACCGATCAACATGGATGAGGCCGTTGAAAAATTGGCTGAACAGGCCGCCAATGAGGATACTGGTGATCCGGGCGCCAATGCTTTTCGAATAATGTTGGTGAAACTAATGAATAGCGTGAAGAAAGGGGATGCCGCGCAGACTGAATTTTATGCACGCAAGTGCTTGGATATGGCTCTCGTCAATGTAAAAAAGGACTTAAACTGGCTGAGTCAATTCGTTACTGTCTATACCATTTTATACACTGACCGTATTACACGTAAAGATTGGGACATGGCTCTCTATTTTGCCAACAAGGCGGTAGAATCGGCACAAATGGGTGAAGGCAGGCTCGAGCCTTCACTGTCCGGCCGTTTGCTTGGTGGTGCACTTTTGGGAAAAGCCTCCATATTGGTGCATCGTTCCGGGTGGCAGGAAGCTGCTGAAATATATAAGGTGGGAGCGGATGCTTACTCCCGATGTAAAGACTATCTTATGCAAGCAGAGGCTTTGCGAATGTGCGGATGGTGTCGAGAAAAAAATCACGAGAACGCTTTGGCGGCAGAATGTTACATTGAAGGATTCCGTTTGGCAGATAAATTATCTGTTGAGCTGGTAAGGCACTCCTCTTATCCATTGTTGCTTCTCAAGCTGCTTGAGAGTTCGAACTACCAGTCTTCTGTCGGCAAAGACGAAATCGATTCGGTATTAACACGCATAATCGGGAAAGACTGGGAAAATTTCTTATATGAGTACAAACGGAATTTAGGGAAATATTATGAACTGGCTGAACAAAATATGGACAACGCTGCAACAGATATTCACTGATGGACCGGATTATATCAAGTCTAATCCGAAATCAGGTTATCTTATTGTTATACTGATTTTATTGGTGTGGCTTCTTGGATTATTACTGGACTGGAAATGGACTTATGCCCGTCCCGGCAGTTGGGGTGGAAATTTCTGGTTGGACATATTGGGACCTAATGGCTTACGCTTTTGGCTGGGGGTCATTGTCGTACTTGCCATTTTCTTGTCAGGCTATTTATTTTTTAAGACTTAAAACTATTAAAGGATATTGTTATGTCATCAGGAACAAGTTATTTCGACCAGGTAAGCTCGCAGCTTGAAGTCACTGTCGGCAAACAAATGTCTGGTGTGGTTTCCGGAGTTTCTGCTAATGCAGAAGCTGGTGTGTCACCATCGATAAATGCTCTCGACACGGGATTAAAGGCGGCAACCGCCCTTGGCAGCTTGGCTGACAACGTGAGTGAGGCAGCCATACTGCCCGTACTCGGCGCATTGGGTATGAAAGGACAGGCCTGCCTTCCCATATCCAAGCAACTTGATCCTGTAATCGGAGTGGATATACACTTGGTGAACATACCTCCGGCAACAAGCGTACCCATGCCGCATCCGTATGTGGGCACACTATTATGCCCTCAAGATTTTATGACCGCAGCAGTGGCCTCGTTTATACCGCCTCCGCCAACAGCAGAGGATACTGGAAGTGCGGACTCTGCCAAACTTGCGGAAATCGGACATACCGCATTGACAATGGCCGTGGGCATGTTGGGTGCAACCGTCAAAATAGGCGGATTTATTCCTCGTGCTGTAGCTTCCACACCCACACGTAGCATACCGCATATTCCTATGGGAGCCGGATTTGCTGCCAACTCTCTCCCGATCCCGAAGAATAACGGACACGCATTCATGGGAAGCCTTACGGTACTGGCTGACGGATTGCCTCTTTCAGGAGGAGGTACGCACCTGCATCTGGATTGTAACGACCTCGGTATGGCCAGTGTACATAAGGTGCCGGGACTATTTCTGCCTACGGGAGTCATTAATCCGATTCCCCCTGCAAAACAGATATTGACCAGCCCCATTCCCGTACCGCTCAACCCTATGGCCGCACTTTCCCGTAAATGCATGGGGGCTTTCGGCAGAGCCTACAAGAGAAAGACCGCAAAGGTGGCAAAAAAACTGCACGACGCGGTAAATGACAAAATAAAGAGCAAGTCCTTGCAGAATATGCTGCACAAAACGATCTGTACCGTCACCGGACATCCCGTTGATGTGGCAAGCGGCACGTTCTTTACTGATGAAGAGGATTTCTGGCTGGACGGCCCGATTCCGCTTTCGTGGGAACGTACATGGTACAGTCGCAGCGATTACCGTGGCCCCTTGGGCAACGGCTGGCATCACGCCTATGACATGGGGATTGTCGTGGAAAACGGAATACTAACTTTCCGTATGTCGGACGGAATACCGGTCGCATTTTCCCTGCCCACAGAGAAAAATCCGTCATTTATACGTTCCGAACGGAAAGAAGCACGGAAAGAGAAGGACGGTTATTGTATCTGGGATATGGACGAGGATCTGTACTATCGTTTTACACGGAAAGAGTATGACTCCATACATCTGCTTGAAAGCGTGTCCGATGCTAACGGCTTTGCCATACGGTTCAGTTACAGTGCCGAGGGCTACCTGCGCAATATAACGGACAGTGCAGGGCGCCATCTGAGGGTGGAATACGATGTCCGCAACGGACGCATCATGGAAATATGGGCTCCGCATCCCGAAAATGCGGATGAGGAAATCATACTTGCCTCTTACGATTACGATGCCGAAGGAAATATGATACGGCAACGTAATGCGGTGGGTGATGCGATGCTCTATGAATATGCCGGACGCCTGATCGTGAAGGAAACGTGGCGTAACGGACTCTCGTGGTATTTTGAATATGACGATACGGGTATCGGTGCCCGCTGCATCCACACATGGGGGGGCGACGGCATATACAATCACAAGCTGAAGTTTATGAACGGGCTGACAGAAGTACTTGACAGCCATGATAAACTGACAGTTTATCACCACCGTGACGGGCTTGTATATCTGAAAATAGACGCCAATGGAGGTGAACACCGCTGGAAATACGACACGGACAGGAAACTTTTGCAGGAAACGGATCCGGCAGGCAACAGCTACCTGTACAAGTATGACCGCTGGGGTAACTGCACGGACAATTCGGATCCGGGCGGTGGCAGTGTTTCTGCGGTATTCTTCCGGAAAGGTGCGTTACGCAACAGGCCGATAAGTGTGACTACGGCAGACGGGGGAACATGGATGTTCGGCTATGACGACAAGGGCAATGTGATGAAGCGCACAAATCCGGAGGGAGCTGAGACAAAAATAGAATACCGTGAAGGATTGGTTAGTCGTGTGACGGATCCTTACGGTGTGATGACAACCCTTTCTTACGACAAGGACGGAAATCTTACGGAAGTGGCAGACAGCCGTGGCAATGTGTTACGTTACCGATACGACCGGATTGGACGCTGCCTTCGCGTTACGAATCCGAAAGGCGCAGAACAGGTACGCAAGTACGACTTGGTTGGTCGTGTGGTGGAGGTGGAAGATTTCGATGGAAACCATATATTCCTGACTTATGACGGAATTGATAACCTGGTGGAATATCGTGATAACCTGCAACAGGTGGAATACCGCTATGCGGGAATGTGGAAACTGACTTCCCGTCGGGATAGCCGTGGCGTAGTAGCGTTCCGCTACGATGGAGAGGAACGCTTGCGCAAGGTAATCAACGAACGGAGGCAATGCTATGACTTCGACCTTGATAATACGGGTAACGTAATTAGCGAGGTGGGCTTCGATGGAAAGAGAAGGATATACAAACGTGACATAGCCGGACGGGTCGTGAGCGAGAAATTGCCGAGCGGAACGGAAAGGGAGTATGAATACGATGCGGCATCACGCGTTACGCGTGTTTCTTATGTCACAACTGACGAACCGGACCAGACTTATCAGTACGGCATATCGGGCAGGCTTGTGGAAGCCGTAAGAGGTGAAAGCCGTGTGGAGTTTACATACAATACACTGGGGCTCCCGGTTACGGAAACGACGGATGGAGAGACCATCACACGTACTTATGATAAGGTCGGGCAGATTCTTTCTTTACAGAGTACACTTGGAGCAGACTTGAAATATGAGCGAAACGAATATGGAGAGCTGGTTGGATTCAAGGCGAGTGACGGATGCGGTGAAGACGGAGGTGCTTGGCATTCCGAACACCGTTACGATACGTTGGGCTTCGAAGTGGAACGGATGCTTCCGGGCGGTGTGGTGCGCAGTTTCGCGTACGACAATATAGGACGGTTGGTAGATGCCCGGACACGCAAAGATGCCCGGACACGGCACATGCGTCGCTATTGCTGGGGTGTGGCCGACCGTCTGCTCTCCACCGAGGATAGCAAAAGAGGTACGACACGTTATGGCTATACGCCGAATGGTCAGCTTGAATTTGCGGAATACCCTGATGGTACACAGCAATGGAGAAAGAGCGATATTCTCGGCAATCTTTATCCTGATCCTGACTGTACGATACGGCGTTTCCTCAAGGGAGGCGTAATGGAGCAGGACGGTAAGTGGCACTATGAATATGACAAGGACGGCAACCTGACGGAACGTTATATTGGTTCAGGGAAATGGCTTGATGGGAAAAAAGAGCATTGGAGGTATCGATGGAACGCCGACGGTTCGCTGGCTAAGGTCATACGTCCTGATGGAGAAGAGGTTGGATTTACCTACGACGCTCTGGGCAGACGACTTTCAAAGACATTTGGTACGGTTGTCACTCGCTGGTTATGGAATGGGAATGTACCGCTGCACCAGTGGAAGCAGCAGCGTACCTATTTGCATCGATATGAACGCTGGGAAACGGATGAAAAGCGTCATGCCCGTACACTGTGGTTGTTCGATGAAGAATCTTTCGTTCCGGCAGCCATGATTAAGGAGGGGAAAACATATTCCATATTGACGGATCATTTGGGGACACCCACAGAAACGTATGATACTGAAGGTAATGAAGTGTGGAGTCGTGTGCTTGACTTCAATGGGAATGTCATTGAGGAAACAGGAAACAAAGGGATGATTCCGTTCCTTTTTCAAGGCCAGTATTATGACAGAGAGACAGAACTGGCCTACAACAGGTTCAGGTACTACTCACCGCAAATAGGAATGTATGTTTCGCAGGACCCGATTGGACTGGCTGGTGGAATTTGTTTATATAATTATGTTGTTGATACTAATGTTCTAATTGATTGGTTTGGCTGGCATGAGGTTATTGCTATTTTGGATGGGAAACCAGTATTAACAGATAAAGGAAAATATTCATGGTATAGTAATCCTGGATCGTCAGACGCACAATACAATGGATATGGTGCCACTGGACATTCAGAGGCCAAACTATTAGAAGCTCTTGATAAGAGAAACAAAGTTGGTGATTTATCGGGAAAAGTATTAGATATACATTCAATGGGGCAAATGACTAAAGGTGGTGTATCACAATTATCTCCATTGGCTCCATGTAATAGATGTGAGAAAGGCATGCAAACCTTTGCGATAAAGCATAATATGATTATTCGATATCATTATATTAATGATGAAGGGCATAAAAAAATATCAACTTATAAACCAAAATGATTATGGATTCAATCAAATACATTAAAAATAAAATTATTGAGAAAAGAAATTTGTTAGATAAAATAGCACAGAGTGATTTGATATTTAATCCAACTCTTTCTCTTGAAAAGATAAGACAATTTGAATTTGAAAATCATATAGAACTTCCACTAGATTATAAACGCTTTATCTCTGAGATAGGAAATGGTGGAGTTGGTCCTGGATTTGGATTAAAATCATTATTTGATTCTATAATAGATTTTAAATTGAGAAATCGACCTTGCATTTGTTTAAATAAAGAATTTCCATACCAAGAGAAGTGGAATGAGTCTTGGATTGCATCATTTGATTGGGATGATGATTATCCTGAATCCGAGATTGTGGATAAATATATGAATACCAAACATATATTTGGATGTTTACAAATAGGTCATTGGGGGCATGGTTGTACCTTTTTACTTGTTGTTAATGGAACAGAATTTGGTAATATTTGGCTTGATAATAGAGCTGATTATAGTGGTATTTCACCTGTTCTCAATAAAGAGAATAAGCATATTACTTTTAGTGAATGGTATTCAGACTGGATAACTAATCTGATATAATATCTAATAATTGTAATGACGGACACAGGTTATTTCGACAGCATAAGTGCAAACCTCAAGACTGGTGTAGGAAAAGATATCTTGGGTAGCATAAAAAACAACTCCAATGCCTCGATGCTCTCGGTTCTCGGGGGCATGAAGAACATGCTCTGCCTGCCCTTCTCCAAGCAGCTCGCTCCGGTGTTCGAAGGTGACATTCACCTTGTGGCGATATCGCCCTTCCCTGTCTCTCTCATGCCTCACCCTTATGTCAGCGTGCTCCTGAGACTGCAGCACTTCATCGTTACGGCTCTCTCCGTTACTGACAGTGGAGCAGGCGGCGGATACCAACAGTTGAGGGAACACCTCACATATAACAATTAAATTACATTTTTAAGTATTAATGAATATGATTGATAATCGCACAACATTTCTTATTGGAGCAGGTACGCCACTTGACCTTGATTTACCGCAAGGAACTATAAAACCATCAACAAGGAATATTACAGACGAGGTTTGTAGTCCCTATACGGATTATCTTGATCCAAGTAATTCCATTACAACAGTGAAAGATATTTATGACAAACTTAAGATGGCTTATCCGCCTGATCACTCCAATCCGTTTCTTAGGAAGGCACCGGAACCTAATGTCCATTTTGAACATCTGTTCCATGTGTTGGAAATGCTATATTCCTATGGATGGGTATGGGATGGCAAATGTCATAATGCGAATCTGTTCCCTGCTTTTGCTCCCTTTACACTGCCTAATATGGAGTTTGATCGTAACAATCTCAGCTCCGTGATGAAGCAGTTCGTTTTACGGATAATGGATATTATAAATGGATACGATACTGTTTTTCGAAATCGGAAGTATAAAGAAAATGAATGGTATCGGGATTTTTACCAACAGTTCGGAAAGGGCAGTGATTTCTTTGTGTTTAACTATGACACAACGATAGAAGATTCTATTGGAAACTATGAAGATGGTTTTGAACCTGATGGCATTCAAGATGTATTCAAAAGGTTTAATCCCAAGCGGTTGTTTGAGAATCCGGAAAAAGTGGCAACCATTAACCATCTGCACGGATGTATCAATTACTATTTCTCGTCCTATAAAAACGCAAATCAGGATATATATACCAATCTCTCCCATGACCTATACAAATATCCTAATTATGATATAGTAAAAGATATGATGATAGGCCGAGGACAGGGGCAACCAACCTGCCAGTCCGGAGAAACTTACTATGCGTCCCCTATAGTTACAGGATTGCGTAAACCGGATAAACTAAACTGTGTCCCCTTTGATTTTTATCATGCCAATTTAACTAATTGCATAATCCGGAACCCCAGATTAGTAATTGCAGGATATAGTTTCGGGGATTTATATTGTAACAATTTATTAGAGCGAATGCACTTCCTGCATGGAAATCGGCGTCGTATTGTAGTTATTGATTTTTTAGATATTCCGAAAAAGGACCGGATGCATGGCGGATATTGGTTAAGCCAAAATATGGGTAGTTTCCTTTGCCGTGCGGCAGAATGCGGTACTTTTGATGAAGTGGTGGAACAACTTTATAAAAATGAGGACCCCAAGACCGGTGCTTTGTATAGCGACAACGGTTGTTTGATGGTACTTTTTAATGGATTTAAACATGCCGCAGCATGTAGCAATGATATAGAATCTTTTTTAAATTCATAAACAATATGATGAAAGCTGATGGCACACCGAAGTCTGCAAAAAGGCAAGCGACAGGGAGTAGTATTTCCGTGCATCCATACCCATCAGTATGGGATACGGCAAACTATATCTGTGAAGAGATCAAAAGAAACGTCAGGTCTCAGGATGTAAAAGAACTTATCTCTCTTTTGAACCATTACAATAAATCACAGAATTCTCAAAAGCAAGCATTCAAGAAACTGACCCCATTCGGGCAGGCAGCAGTATCCGCACTAAATCCTTCTTCTCTACTTGCAAGTGTCGCATCAGACAAAGTAGAGGGAAGAATACAGGCATACAAAAAGTGGAAAGGACTTGTTGCAAATGAGAAAATATGGGATCATAAGAGAAAGATCAAAGAAATACAAGGTTGCGATTGGGCTTGTGATAGTGCAACACAATTGAAATTTATGTATGATATATGGTCTAACATACACTATGGATTTATCGGCAGGTATGTGGGATTTACCGAATTTGAACTTGTTAATGGCGCCGGTTTTGCCCAACTGGGAGACAATAACAGGTCTTATGGTACCTGGGCCAAACAATACATTTCGAATCGATTTGTTAATTTGGGAGATGCGGATATATTGGGAGGATTCGATGACGCAGAAGACACTCAGGCCATAAAGGTTGGTTTCAGCCTGTTCAATAAGTTCGGAGCGGTACCTTCTGTTTTGACATCTCGGCATATCATGGATGAACTTTATCTGTTTTACCGGAATAATAAGCCTTTACATATAGAAAAATGCGAATATCACCAATAACATTTCTGATTTCAAGTTTATTCGTTACAGGTTGCGAACTATCCCTGCCGACCGACGACGAAATGGTGCGTCATTTCACGCAACATGAAGCGGCTTTCAATGAAATACGCGACATTGTCGTACAACGTGCTTATGGTACATATTACCCTCCTTACAGAACGGATACATTATATGGCGACGATTTATTGAGTATCAAGGAACTGCCCGAAGAACATAAGTTGCGGCTGGATTCCCTTCTAAACGAAATAAGTTGTGAGCGTGTCTTTTACTGGGGAAAAGAATCGCTAAAGGAAATGGGCAAGGATACATCAAGAACAAAAGTCTATATCCCTTATTTTGTTCACGGCTTGTCAATCGGCGGAACTTCCAAAGAATTTCTCTATGAACCGGAACTGGATAAAGAGCAAATATCGGCAACAGAACAACAATTGGATTTGAATGATATCTATCGCCAAACAGATAGTGATACGACTCTATATAAACCTATCAAAGACGGCTGGTATATTATGCTTGACCACGACAACTGAACTGCCACAAAAAAGACGTTTGTCCTCGCTGTCATACAGCATAAGGTCAGACGTCTTCTTAATGTGGATACAAAATCAAACACGCTACAATCTACTGTTTGTAATGAAATACTTCCGCTTCATATACAATTAGTTCCCTAATCGGGCTTCCAATTCCTGAATGCTTTCTTTTAAAAAAGCATACCCTTCATTAACTATGCGCTTGTATTCTTCAATAGCTTTTTGTGCATTCTCCGGATTTCCCGTGCAGTCATATTCTATTTGATGTGCATAACCTATGGCAAAAGGAACGGCTTCATCTTTACCGCGCAACTTTTCTAATTCTTCTCTTCCTTCCTTACGTTCTTCAGCATCATTTGAAAATGTCTTATCTATAGCAGAATCCAACTGCTTAAAAACTTTTTGTTTTTCTTCTATATAATCTTTGATGTTCATAATTTATGATGTTGGTTTTCTACAAAAATAGGGAAAAAAGCAAGACTATCAAAAAAAGGAGAAGATATTTTTTTAGGCCACAAATATTTTATAACTTCGCGTAAATGAAAGAATTAACTCATAAAAAATACTTAAATGAAAAACTTGTATATTATAGGAAATGGATTCGATTGCCATCATGGAATAAATAGTAGTTATAGTGCGTACCGTCAATGGCTCGAAGAAAACGAACCGGAACTCTACGAAAGACTGAGAGAATTCTATTATGTGGATGATGACGAATGGTGGTGGCAGTTTGAGGTGAATTTAGGTGAACCTCAAATCCGCAACTAAGCTCTTCAGCGTCCTTCTTGCGTCTAAACGTCCTC
>NZ_QSOO01000034.1:0-1711 GCF_003436255.1 Bacteroides sp. D20
ATTCCGTTACTTCGCAGGTAACGGGAACCATCTTGAATCAATTATGTGAAAAGAAGTTTAATATAGTTGTAATGCCCCTATAATTGTTTATAACATTTTAAGTGATGAAAGATGAAAAGTGGCTTATAGGTGGAATTCTGATAATATGACCGAGAGGTAAAGTTACGATAAAGGGAAATCAAAATATTTATAGGGAAAGAAAGACTTAAAGTGTTATTTTGTAGAGTTTTGGCTTAAGGGGAAGTTGTTGAGAAATGAGCGAGAGGACTCTTCCCTTCAAGAGATGCTTCTTGCGGGAGGAATAAATATGGACACATCTAGGCCGCTTTATCAATAAAAATAAAAAAATCTATGCCGAGATTCCATTGCTTTTTACAAAAGAAATTACCTTCTCATTTGCTTCATCAATCTTCTTGTCGTTGAAAGGTTTGAGATAGGTTTCAGTAACATTTATCGATGAATGTCCCATCGCTTCGGAAATAATGCCAGGGTGAATCTCACAATAATATGCCATTGTGGCCCACGTGTGTCTTGCCGAATACGAACTAAGATGTGAACTCATATTCAAATGTGTTTTTAAAGCTGACAGCTGATAGTTAAAACGCCTCAAAGCTGATTGATACTCTTTATAAGCCGCTTCTGTACCATCCTTGCTACGTAATATTGGGAATAAATAAGGTGAGTTCTCGTCCTTATTGGATACCATGTGTACCAGCTGTAAGGCTTCAGGGGATAGAAGTACCCGTAAGGTGCGACCAGTCTTTCTTCTACGATAGGACAATACATTCCCTTGCAGGTCTTTCTTGTGCAAGAAAGCTAAATCGACAAATGGGAGACCACGCATCATAAACATAAAAACAAATAGCATTTTGGCCTTTTGAAGGCTTGAGGAAGGAATCCTTTTGGACAAATCCATTTCTGTCCCGCGAACTAAAGTTCCTATATCCGAAGCTTCCAAAGCTCTTTTCTTGTCTGCTTTAGTTCCTGTATACACATGTTCAAATAATCTAGGAGTATAACGGACACATCGTAAATCTACAGCTCGATTGTAAGCCGAGCGAATGACTTTCATATAGGTAGAAACGGTGTTCCAACTGCAATCTCGTTGACGCAGGTGCATTTCAAAACGTTTCAAAACCACTGGATTCAATTTGCGCAGATGCAAATCCCGATAGTTATTGAATGCGGAAAACACATTCAATGTAGATTGGTAAATATGGGCTGTTCCCCATCTCCCATTTTCTCGAAGCTCTCCAATAATAGTTGACAGCATTTCTTGTAAGGTAATCTCTTTCATCTTCAATTTAAATTATACATTCTCTTATTAATAATATGTATAAGTACAATCCCTTTATAATGCAGAACATACGTGCAAATACACTAATAATTGGGGCGAACAACAATCCCATTAACAAAAAAGTGCGCTTAAATGCAGATTTTTCGATTAATTATAAAAAAACAGCATTATTATTTGCTCATTTATAGAAAAACAATTATGTTTGCACGGAAAATTCCTCCGTTACCTGCGAAGTAACGGAATACTTGACAACAAAACAAGTATGCGAAAGGGATTTAAAATGAGAGATTATTCACTTTTTATTTTTTTTAAATTTATAAATTTAAAGTTTTCAATTATAAACAAAAAGTTTCTAAGTGTGATCCTGTTCAGCGCCTTAATGGTGGGCACTGCAGGAACGTTCACGTCTTGTAA
>NZ_QSOO01000034.1:1721-9153 GCF_003436255.1 Bacteroides sp. D20
TGGTGGGCACTGCAGGAACGTTCACGTCTTGTAAGGACTATGATGACGACATCAAGGACTTGCAAGGACAACTGGACAAAAAAGCTTCACTTGATGACCTAAATGCAAAAGTTGCTACTTTGCAGACAGCCGTAGATGAAGCCAAAACTGCCGCAAACGAAGCCAAAGCCAAAGCTCAGGAAGCTCTGGATAAGGCTGGTTCAAGCGAAGGTGGAGTATCTGAAGCTGATTTAGAGAAATTACAAGATGCTTTGGAAAAAGAAATGGAAAAACTGGCATCTTTAGAGGTTGTTGACACTAAGATCAAAGAACTGAAGGAGAGTCTGGCAAGTGAGTTTATTTCTGAAGCTGATTTGAAGAAATTGGCTACAGATGTCGAAACTCTGAGTGTTAAAGTTATGGCTTTGATTGGTCACCGATTGACCAGCCTTACGCTGATTCCAACTACGCACATCAACGGCATTCCTTCAATTGAACTGCTGACACTGACGTATACACCGCAGGTTTTTGCTGCCAAGAACTATGCTGACCACGAAGCAGACCCGTCTAAGCACACTGATCGCCCGGTTTTGGACCACACTGCTGTAAAGGGCGCCAAGGCACTCAGCATTTCTACCGAAAAGAATGAGGTAAGCTACAAGATTAGCCCGAGCATCGGTGTGATGAAAGAAGATGTTAAGCTTCCTATGTTTGAATGCTTTACCTCTCAGAACGTAACAAAGGCTGCTCCTGAACTTTCTCAGAACAAGCCTCTCGAAGTTGTAGACTACGATGTAAAAGACGGTGTAATGACTGTTCTTTATAAGAAGAATGCAGATTACGTAGGCAAGAGCATCGGCACAACCGGTAGCGCTCACGGTGAAGGTAAACTTGAAAAGTTCTGGATGGCTTCTCTGAAGACTCCTATTGCTGACAAAAACCTGACAGATGCTGAGAAAGAAGCTGGTAAAGACGTATTTGTAAATTCCGAATACAGCCGTATCGAAGAATCTACTGTATATCCTTATTTGGCTAACAAGAAGATTGACTTCACGAAGGACTTCACGACTGATTTTGCAGACGAAATGCAGGATGGTAAATACGTTCATTATCATGACTCTCTCTGCTTGTATAAATCAGGCAACGAACAATTGGTTGATGTTAAGCAGTCATATGACAGTCCACTTGACTTGAGAACGTTGGTTACTGTATGCTATACTTATACTGACAAACAACACGCTTCTCACAAGGAATTGACGAACTACGCCGACTATGGCCTGGAATTCCGTTTCTCTTTAGCAAAAGCTAAGTATCTGCAAGGTGACCGTAAGACTGACGAACAGGCATTCGGCCGCATCTTGTCTGACGGCTACACGCTGAAGTCTGAAGTTTACGACGTAGAGTTGGGAGATACAGAATATTCCAAGACTTCCATCGGTCGCGAACCTATCATTCGTGCTGAATTGTGGGACAAGAATAATGGCAACATGATTGCTGTACGTTATATCAAGATTCGTTGGACCGGTGAAAAGGATCAAACGATTGCTGCCATTACATTCCCGAACGATACTGTAACTTGCAAGGATATGTTCCAGCAGTTGTTCTCTAAGGAAATGAACGAGAAGATCTATCATATGGTTAAGTTCGACGGTGGTCAGAGTATGAGTAAGACTCAGTTCCACAGCATCTATACAGATATGGAGATTCTTGAACTGAGAAAAGACGGCAAGAAGGTAGATTTGTCTAAATTAGCTGTTTCTAAGGTGGCTACTGACTGGCAAGAAGGTTCTGACAAAGTTGGCAAAGACGGTAAGGAAGCGATTAAAAACAATAAAGACCTTGTATTTGCTTTATTGCACGATGCTGAAGACAATACGTCTTACAACTTAGTTTGGGCTATGAACCCGAAGACTGTTGGTACATTGGCTTACAATGAGTCTACCAAGACTTATGCTTCTACATTCGAAATCGACGTTAAGTACATTGACGAAGCTGGTTTGAATGGTGATATCAAGCAGACATTCAAGCAGACAATCGTTGTTCCTGCACAGAAGTTTGCATACCAAGGTACATTCTGGAAGAATGGTAAGGGCGAAGGTGTCTTCAATGTGAATCCGATTGTTTACACTACTGCAAATGACGGTGGAACACAGAAAGACCCGCATGTATATCCGGGTATTACTGACGGTTGTACGCTGAAAGACTATAGCCACATCGAAGCTGACTTGGTTAATGGCTTTGTATACGAACCGACCAAAGAAAAGCCAGCCAACTTGGCTCAATTCATCCAGTATATTCGTGAGTGTGCAGAGGTTAAGTTTATCTTTGACGAAACACGCATGAAAGACTTGACTACTTATCCGCATTTGAAAGACTTTGTCACAAGCGATGACAAAACTCAATTGTGGTATAAGACTGAAGGTACAGCAGAAGACAAAGACAAGAGTGACAACAACAACATCGGTAGAACGGATGCAGATATTATGGATTACAAACAATCTAATGATTTGGCTGCCACTATCAATAACCTGATGGGTGCTGATGCTACAGAAAACAAGAAGAACTTGCCTTGGAATTATGATGAAACATTAGGTAATAACGTAAATGAATGCTCCAGTATCATCCGTCTCCACGAAAAAGATAACTGGAACGGTACTGATGCCGCCCTCAAGTTGATTGGCAAGGAAGTTCCTGTACAGCTAGTTGTTGCATACAATGACTTCAATGTTATTCCAGTTCAAGAATTTGAGGTACACTTCATCAACCCGTTGACTATTGACGGTTCTATCAGCGACAACTTCGTTGATGCTGAAATTGACGGTAGCTTCTTGAGCGTTGCCAAGAACTTCACATTCACTGACTGGAATAATAAGCCGGTAGCTGCTGCTGTAGCTGACAAGGCCACTGGTGATGAAGTTTATGCACATGCTTTGTATGACTACTATGCTGTGCGTGAAGTTAAGTTCTTGACTGATAAGACCACTACCAGCTTGGCTTGGAATGCTGCAACCAGCACTTATGAGCATAAGGAGGGTACTACTGACGGTAAGTTGCCGACCAATGCTTCATTGAAGATGATGAACTGGGATGAGACAAAAGCTAAGTCTACTGCTACAGAAGCTAAAGCTGACCCGACTCACTTGGCATACTTCAACAACCATGGTACTCCGGTTAACGTTGACTACAACATGTTCCTGACTGTAAATGTCAACTACAAGTGGGGTGTATTGAGCAAGGATAACCTGAAAGTCATCGTTAAGAAGGCTGCCGGTACACCGAGTGCCAAATAATTAAGAAGAGATTCTTGATATAATTTAATAAAAGGGACGTCCTCTTGCAGGGCGTCCTTTTTTTCAATCTTTCATTTATAAATATCAGATATGAAGAAAATACTATTCATTTTGACTGTGTCAGTTTCACTCATCTGCTTTTCTTCATGTAAGAAGTCAGCAGCTACACATCCTTTTCCAGGCAAATTCGTTACTGAAACCGGTATCCAATTCGACCTTCGAGCCGACTCCACCACCCTGATTCAATATGATGATTCCAGTTCGTACGAGGGTACATGGAAAGTCTATAATCAAGGAGATACACTAAAGTATGCCACTATTGAGTTTGCCGGTTACTTTAACTATTATTATCTGCGTAATGGTAAACTCTATCGCAATGAACATAATATGATACGTCAAGCTCTTGGTGAAGAAATTGAATATCAAGATTAAAACAGAAAATGGCTATTACTATTCCTCTATTCTTTGGATGAGGAAAAGAATAGCCATTTCATATGATAGTCAACCACACATTTCCAATAATAATCGTTTTATGATTATCATCTTATGATTATCGTGATATTTTCCTTATATTTGCGTGTAAACTCAATAATCATATGAAAAATCCATTTGTTACGAACGGCTATGTATCACCGGAATATTTCTGTGACAGAGAGAAAGAAACGGCTAAAATTGTCTCACTTTTGACGAATGAGAACAACATTGCATTGATTTCCCCACGCAGATTAGGCAAAACAGACTTGCTGCGGCATTGTTTTGGACAGCCGGAAATCAAGGAGCATTACCACACTTTCATCATCGATATTTATGCCACAAGCTCTGTACGCGATTTTGTGAATGTTTTCGGCAAGGCTGTACTGGATGAACTACGTCCAAAAGGAAAATCCGTATGGGGTACCTTCTTGAATGTACTGGCCTCCCTTCGTTCCGAAATAACATTCGACATGAATGGACAGCCTACCTGGGGAATCGGTCTGGGAGCTATAACTAATCCCTCTGCAACATTGGATGAGATATTCTCCTATCTGAATAATGCCGGGAAGCCTTGCCTAATCGCCATTGATGAATTCCAGCAAATAACCAAATATGCAGACGATCCCAACATAGAAGCGGCACTACGGACACATATACAACGCTGTTCCAATGCCCACTTTGTCTTCTCCGGGTCCCATAGGCATCTGATGGGGGCAATGTTTACTTCTCCGGCACGTCCATTCTATCAATCAGTCACATTGATAAACCTGCCTCCCATTTCTGTTGATAAATACGCAGAGTTCTGTCTTAAGCACTTTGAACGGGTAAGCAAACACTTGGACACATTAGTGGTAACAGAGCTATATGAGCGCTTCAATGGTATAACTTCGTATATGCAGAAGGTTATGAACATTTTATTTTCCATGACTGGAACTGGAGAAATATGTATCCCCTCAATGATAGATACTGCCATTAACGACCTTCTGGACTTTTCTGCCGACACCTATGATGCCTTATTATATCAGATGCCCGAAAAGCAACGTATTGTATTTATGGCAATTGCGGCAGAAGGGAAAGCCAAGGCCATCTCAAGCGGTGATTTTGTGCGTAAATACAAGTTGCAATCTGCCAGTTCTGTCTCTTCAGCTGTAAAAGGACTACTGGAAAAAGACTTTATTACCTATGATAAAGGCATTTACCAGGTATATGATCAGTTCTTCCAACTTTGGTTGCAAAGGAATAAGCTTTAATGGTTTCTTTCTTGAATCTTATATTCATTCTATAAACAATTTAGAAATGAGTAGAAATGCAGCAGGCTTTGCAAAATATAATTATAAGACTAAAGTAAATACCTTCAATATGGTTCCAACGGATAAAATGTTGTAGCAAATCATTGTTGTTTGAAGGATAATAACTATCTTTGTTCTAAAGACTCGAAATATGGATAGTAAAGTAACCTTATTGGATTGAGATGTCAGATTATGATTTGGAAACAGCGAATGCAATGCTGCTTACAGGCCGTTATCTCTATGTCGGTTCATGTGCCATCAAACAATAGAGAAAATTCTCAAAGCATATTGGACTAATTGCTTAATGGAAGTTCCTCTAAAGATACATTCACTATCCAGACTTGCGGAGAGAACGGGATTGGACAAGCAATTGTCGGAGGAGCAGTTAGACTTTATAGACAAACTTGAACCTCTTAATATAGAAGCCCGTTACCCCTCTTATAAAGAAAGATTAATGAAGAGCTTAACCAAAGAATACTGTGCTGAACTTTTGAGCCAAACTAAAGAGTTGCAATTATGGATAAAGAACAAGCTATAAACCTTGCCAAACGCTATAAGGAAATGGTAGCGGAGAAGTTACCATTAAAGGCCCTTTATCTTTATGGTTCGTACAGTAAAGGAAATTATAGAGCAGACAGCGATATAGATATTGCTGTGATAGTAGAACGCCTGGATGACGATTATTTTAAAGATACTCCTCTATTGTGGAAACTTAGACGCAAGATAAGTAACCTTATAGAGCCAGTCCTACTTACAGAAGATTTGGACAATCCTCTTTATTGTGATATTAGAAAAACTGGAATTCTAATACAATGAAGTCTTGTTTATCACATGCCATCTATTTCTATAATTTATATTCTTTTTTACTTCCAACGCATATTCTTCTTCTAAATCTTCGTACCATACCAAGTACTGCGAAATACATACCTGAGCGTTTTTCTCTTACTTATTCCCTTCTTCATCCAATCCCTATCATGACTTAAACATTTTTCTCTTGCAGCAATAATCACTTGATATTGCAAAAAATGAAGAATATGAAATCATTGTATTTGCAGCTATAATTGTATATACTTGTAAGGTAAACCTTTTATAAATAAATTGGAAATGAATAGAAATGAAATTACCTTACAAGAGATGTTCTCCTCAGTCATCGGGGAACTCCGGGAAGGCGGCAGGTGGGGGACGGCACACATTTACCAGTCAGCGGTGAATGCATTCTCGGCATTCACCAAATGGCAACCGATGCCCATGCGCAGGCTGAGCCCGACCGTACTGAAGAGATTCGAAAACTTCCTCAGGCAGAGGAACTGCAGTTGGAACACCGTATCCACCTACATCAAGACGGTACGCTCGGTGTATCATCGGGCGGTAGACAGAAAGTACATACGGTATGTACCCAGACTGTTCGAGCATGTATATACCGGCACACGGGCGGACAGGAAGAAGGCGCTCGAGGCATCCGACATCAGCAGCCTGGTAAGGGAGACGGAAAGGAGCCTGCAAGGAGGGACGCTCCCAAACACACAGCAGAAAACAAGGATTTTCTTCGTACTCATGTTCATGCTCAGGGGCATACCCTTTGTGGATCTGGCATACCTGCACAAAAGGGACCTGCAGGGAAATATACTATCGTACAGACGACGGAAGACGGGACGGGCGCTGACCGTATCACTCACACCCGAAGCCATGCAGATGGTGAGAATAATAGCAAACAAGGACAAGGACTCTCCTTATTTATTCCCCATATTACAAAGTGAGGAAGGGTCGGAAGCCGCATACCGGGAATACCAGTCGGCACTCAGGGCATTCAACCAGCGGCTGGCAGTACTCAGGCAGTGCTTGGGAATGCAGTCGGCACTCAGTAGTTATGCGGCGAGACATACTTGGGCCACAATGGCTTATCACTGCGAGATACATCCCGGAATCATATCGGAAGCCATGGGGCACTCCTCCATCACGGTGACGGAAACCTATCTGAAGCCTTTCAGCAACAGAAAGATTGACGAGGCCAACCAGAGGGTAATTTCTTTTGTAAGAAACGGAGCGTGTACAGTATAAAAGACGTTACTTCTTTTGATAGGATAGAATAGATTTGTTGCGCATTTTCCGGAGTCTTCAAAATGAGTTTTGAGGAACGGAATGGTGTTGCCTTTACGGAGCTTCCATCGGTGCTGTCAATATGCTGTTATTCAACCTTTTGAACTGAAAAATACATACTTTCATTTTTTGAAAGCCTCATTTCATCACTTTCCCACTGTCACTTTTCTGGACTTCCAATCCTCTTTCCAATATCCTAACGGGCTGATTTTTACTATTCCAGACAAAACCCACCTATTTTCTCCTTATTCCTTGATTATTAACGGAATTAACAGGATTTCATTACCTGCGAAGTAACGGAAT
>NZ_QSOO01000035.1:0-8292 GCF_003436255.1 Bacteroides sp. D20
TAAACAAATTATTAATCAGAATTCTGTTGCATTTGCAAGTTGAATTCAGCAAATTTGATTTGTTCTATGTATTTTTAATTCTTTCAAACAGTCTATGTATGACATATAGTCATCAAAAACAAGTATATGTTGGCCTTCCTTTTGGCAAATTTGTTCTATTTCACGATTGTATGTGGTATAATATTTATTGAATCTCAATACATTGTATCCTTCTTTAGATAAGAAAGCGGTTAATGTTGTCATGAAAATACTTTTCCCATTACCTAGGTCCGAATGTATAAGAATATTATGCTCTCCTGTTTTGATTAAATTAATAACTTCTTCATGTTTGCTTCTATGTATGGAATATACAAAATCAGTTGGATTGATAGTTGAATAATACAGATTATCAATGTTGTATTCCCCACGAACTAATAAGTTAAACTCATCTATGTCCAATATTGAAGAAGGAAAATCTTTTATTTTAGGTTTACTAAAGCATAGATAGCTATCTGGCAATTTTGTTATATGTACATGATTTTTCTTGATTTCATTTATATGTTCTGTGAGTTTTTTAATGCCAATAGGAAACGGCATCCCAAATGTTTTGATAAGCGCTTGCTCAGTTTTTGATGCTTGCTCGCTTATTATAAAAAAAGTTTTATCTATTAACTTCGGGGTTAAATATACTATACGTTGTAAATCCAAATCATACTGCATAGAATATCCAATGAAAATTATTGATTTTGCAGTTTGTAAATCGCTTCTAAAAAGGGTTAACCATTCGCTTTTATTAAAGTCTTCAGTTAAATAACTGACATTTGTTAATTTGAATTCGCTATTAAGCTTTTCTTGGGTAAGTCTTTTAATGTCTCCATTTATGTGTATACAGAGATTTGACTTGTTTTTAAAATCATTTGGTCTATCAGATAATGTGACAGATTGTATTTTCTTTTTGTTCTTCTCACAGGCTAATTCAAAAACATTATCATAATTAGTTGTATAGATGCGTTGCCAATTAATTTGTGCTATAATTTCCTGTTCAGGAGTAACATCTATTGCTGTATATTCTTTACGCAAAAACTCGATTAAATCGATTTCGCTTTTAGCGCTTTGATAAATTCGTGAAGCTATTCCTAAATCATTTGTGAAATCTTTTTCTTCAAAATCGCATTCCGCTAATAATTTATGTGCAAGTGGAGTTGCTGTCTCGATTTTTTTATTCCCCTCATTAATTGCTCCAAGTGAAAAACCAGAACCAATAAATAATATGGCATCACCATCTAATGCATGAATAATTGCTTCTCTAATTTCCATAAAATCGTTTATTTAAAATTATGCTTGCAAAAATACGAAATAATCCTGATTATTGAATATAATTCACTATATTTGCACTACAAAATCACATCAAAGAATGAAATTGAATAGAATAAAGGCTGTCCTTTTGGAAAAAGGCATTTCTCAAACATGGTTGGCGAAGAAGCTTGATAAAAGTTTCAGTATGGTAAATGCTTATGCTTGTAATAGGATTCAACCAAATTTAGAGACCTTGCAACAGATAGCAGAGATATTGCAGGTCGATTTGAAGGATTTGATAACCGACAAAAAGGATAGGTGATATGAAACAGTTTTCGGAAGCTACACGGGTGCAGATGCCTGCAATGGTTCACCTCACCCGAATAGGATATACTTACTTCGGCAAGTTGAGTGAAGATAAGAATGGCACGGTCTATGACAGTGACACGAATATTCTTTTGCAGGTATTTGAACAGCAGTTTAAGAATCTGAATCCCGGACATGAGGGAGAGTTTCTTCAAATTTTGAAAGATATTCGTAAGGAACTGAACGATGATGACCTCGGTCGAGGCTTTTACAACCGTCTCAAAGCTGTTTCGCCTGTAAAGCTGATAGACTTTGATAACATTGGGAATAATACGTTCCATTTCACAGCCGAATTTACCTGTAAGAACGGACAGGACGAATTTCGTCCTGACATTACTTTGTTCGTAAACGGATTGCCACTTTGCTTTGTAGAAGTGAAGAAGCCCAACAATCAGGGTGGAATGTTGGCGGAGAGCGCACGAATGAACAAAGAACGTTTCCCAAATAAGAAGTTCCGTCGTTTCATTAATATCACACAGTTAATGATATTCAGTAACAATATGGAATATGATGCACTTGGTGGCATTGTACCCATACAAGGGGCTTTCTATTGTACTGGAGCACGCTCATATTCTCCCTTTAACTGTTTCCGTGAAGAAAATCTGTCTGCGCAAAAGATTGCACCTTTCCATTGTGATTATCCATATAAGGACATTGACAAGACAGCGGAAAAGCAAATATTATCAGATTATAATTGCCAAGTCATTCATACAAGCCCAGAATATCAAACCAATCTCGATTTCAATACGCCTACTAATAGGATACTGACTTCCATGTGTTCACCGGAACGTTTGCTGTATATTATTAAATACGGTATAGCATACGTTAGAATGGAACGAGAGGTAGATGGAAAGATTGAATCTACCGACCAAAAACATATCATGCGTTACCAACAATTGTTTGCATCATTGGCTATTCGCAAGAAACTGGCCGAGGGGGTGAAATCTGGCGTAGTCTGGCATACACAAGGAAGTGGTAAAACCGCCTTGTCATACTATCTGACCTATATTCTCAACGATTTCTACTCCAAACAGAATAAGGTCGCCAAATTCTATTTCATAGTTGACCGTCTTGATTTGTTGGAACAAGCTACACAAGAGTTTGAAGCTCGTGGTTTGGTGGTATCAACAGCCAATTCAAGAGCTGAATTGATGGCGCAATTCCGTAGTAATCAAGCACAGCAGGGGGTAAGTGGTCAGGCTGAAATAACGGTAGTAAATATACAACGCTTTGCGGAGGATAAAGAAAAAGTACGTATTAACGACTATGCAACCAACTTTCAGCGTATCTTTATTCTTGACGAGGCACATCGTGGGTATAAACCCGGTGGCTGTTTCCTTGCTAATCTGTTTGATGCGGACACTGATGCAATAAAAATTGCTCTTACTGGTACTCCGCTATTGAAGGAAGAACGTGCTAGTTGTAAAGTGTTCGGAAACTATTTGCATACTTATTATTACGATAAATCCATTGCAGATGGTTATACGCTGAAAATTATTCGTGAAGATATTGAAACTTCCTACAAAGAGCGTTTGTCTGATGTGTACGACAAACTGGAAACCCTTGTGCAAAAGAAAGACATTCGTAAGTCGGAAATCATAGAGCATCCAAGTTATGTAAGCGAGTTAGCCCGTTACATTATGACGGACTTAAAAGAGTTTCGCAAGATACAAGGAGATGATACTTTAGGCGGTATGGTCATTTGTGAAACCAGCGAACAGGCAAGGCGGCTTTATGATGTATTTCAAGAAGAATGGCAGAAGTATCAGCCGAAGCCCATCAAGATAAAACTTTCCGATGGTTCGTATGTAGTGGGTGAACCGGAAGTGGATTACAAATCAAAATACAGACCGCTGAAAGCTGGAATCATTCTTCACGATACGGATGACAAGGAAACTCGCAAGCAGATAGTCAAAGACTTCAAGAAAAATATGACAGTGGATATTCTCATTGTCTTTAATATGCTTTTGACTGGTTTTGATGCGCCACGCTTGAAACGCCTGTATTTCGGGCGCAAACTGAAAGACCACAATCTGCTTCAAGCCATAACACGTGTAAACCGTCCTTATCCCGGTATGCGTTACGGTTTTGTCATTGACTTTGCCGACATCAAGCGCAACTTCAAGGAAACCAACGAAGCATATTTACAAGAATTAAACCGCTTTAATGACGTGGATGAGACTGGCGAATCCGCTGCCGCCGATACCTTTACCCAAGTCATTGAGGACAAGGAAGAGATATTGAATCAGATGAAGAAAGTTCGGCAAACGCTTTTCAATTACACATACGATAATGCGGAAGAATTTTCTTCTGAAATCTCCACCGAAGAGGATAAAGCTGTATTGCTCGACCTCAAACAGGCATTGGAATCAGCCAAGAACATGGCGAACATCGTGCGTACATTTGGTGATGATGAAATGAAAGAGCAATTTGCCAAACTCGAAATCACCAAGTTGCCGCAACTACTCTCTGAGGTGCAAAGACGGATAAGTATCATCAATCAGAAAGAGGCTTTCAATACAAATGAGGAAACGAAAACTCTAATCAATGAGGCAATGATGGATATAGAGTTCACTTTCTCCAAAATAGGACAAGAGGAAATGCGCCTTATATCCGGTGGTGTGGAATTGAAAGAGAAATGGCAACGTACCATTTCTTCATTTACCCAAAACTTCGACCAAGACGATCCGGAGTTTATCTCGTTGCGTGAAGCCTTTATGGAACGCTTCAAGGAACACGGTTTTGTGATTGACACGATAGCCAAGTTCAACGAAGAAACACAGGCTTTGGATGAAATCATCGGTCGTCTGCAAGACTTACAAAAGCGCAATAATGTCTTGTTGAAAAAGTACAAGGGCGATGAAAAATTTGCTCGTGTACACAAGCGTATTCGTGAAGTGAATAAGCAGAGGGAAGATAAGGGACAGAAGCCTATGTTCTCTTTCCTTGACGAAGAGATTGCTGCCATTCTCAATATTATAAAAGAGGATGTGGATGCCAAAGTGTATGATCGTAACGACATTCTGAAAAAGGATGCTTATTTCGGACGCACGGTGATGGCTCTTATCAATGGATGTTTGTTCCATTTCCCACAAATAAAGCCCGAAATGGAGGATTACAAATTTATTCAGACACGCATTTCACAACAGTATATCAACCAATATAACGCCACTTACGGCATTGCATAAAGATTATGTCAGATATTAAAGAAAAAACATTAAGGCTCATCGACGGACTTAAAGCCACCTGCCAATCATACGGTATGGGAAACGATGGTAACGAATATAAGATTATCACTCAGGTATTTCTCTATAAGTTCCTGAATGACAAATTCGGTTATGAATTAAAAAATGCGAAAAGTGAGATTGCCAAGAAACTGACCGGGGATGTAAAATGGGAAACAGCATACGAGAATCTTTCTGATGATGAACGTATGCTTATTCAGAGTGCCATCTCTCCAGATGTTCCGATGCTTGAACCTTATCATCTGATAGCCAATCTTTGGAATCAACAGGGAAAAGGGGATTTTGATACTATCTTCGATTCCACTATGACAGATATAGCGGAACAAAATGCAGATATATTTTCCACGCAGACCACAGCCAACACGAAGATTCCATTGTTCGAGGCATTGACACCGTTTGTGACCGATTCGGCACAACGTGCGCCATTCGCCCGTGCTCTGGTGGATAAACTCGTGAATTTCTCCTTTGAAGAAGCGTTTGCACAGAATTACGATTTCTTCTCCAGCATCTTTGAGTATTTGATTAAGGATTATAATACCGCTGGAGGTGGAAAATATGCGGAGTATTATACGCCTCATGCCATAGCAACGATTATGGCTCGTCTGTTAGTGGGGGATAATGTTGATTTGCATAGCATGGAATGTTATGACCCCTCGGCAGGAACAGGTACGCTTCTGATGGCACTTAGTCATCAAATAGGAGAAGAACGCTGTACCATATTTTCGCAAGATATTTCCCAGCGAAGCAACAAAATGTTGAAACTTAATCTGCTACTTAACGGACTTGTGTCTTCGCTTGATAATGCCATTCAAGGCGATACACTTGTAAGCCCTTACCATAAGAGCGATGACGGACAACAGTTACGCCAGTTTGATTTTGTGGTGAGCAATCCTCCTTTCAAGATGGATTTCTCTGATACCAGAGAGAAGATTGCCGCCATGCCAGCCCGTTTTTGGGCAGGAGTTCCAAATGTACCCGCCAAAAAGAAAGAGTCAATGGCTATATATACCTGTTTCATTCAGCACGTTATCAATTCACTGAAAAAGACAGGCAAGGGTGCAATTGTCATTCCGACAGGTTTTATCACGGCCAAAAGTGGCATTGAGAACAAAATTCTTCATAAAATTGTAGATGACAAAGTGGTATTTGGCTGTGTTTCTATGCCAAGCAACGTGTTTGCCAATACAGGTACAAATGTCAGTGTGCTGTTCTTTGACAGGTCTGCAACTGCCGACAAAGTAATTTTGATTGATGCCAGCAAATTGGGCGAGGAATATAAAGATGCTAACGGATTGAAAAAGGTGCGTCTGAACGATGAAGAGATAGAAAAGATTGTCGGCACATTCCAGCGAAAGGAGGCTGTGGAAGATTTTTCTGTGGCTGTCTCTTACGATGAGATAAAGGAAAAGGGATATTCTCTTTCTGCTGGGCAATATTTCGACATCAAGATTGATTATGTAGATATAACGGAAGAAGAGTTTAATTTCCGAATGGCGGACTACAAGCAAATCCTTTCCGAGCAATTTGCAGAGAGCCATCGTTTGGAAGAGGAAATAATGAAACAGTTGGATGCTTTGCAGTTCAACGCAAATGTAGGCAACAATGAGTAACGAGATACAGTTTTTATTATACAGCCTGCCAGATGAACAAGGGAAGGTGCAAGTCGTTATCAAAGACGAAACCATTTGGTGTACGCAAAAGGCTATGGCAGAGCTTTTCGGTATTGATAAATCCGGTATTAGTCGCCACATATCCAATATTTTTAAGGAAGATGAACTTCAGCAAGACACGACAGTTGCAAAAATTGCAACCGTCGTAAATAGAGGTATCAGAGGGGAGGTTGAAGAACTGGTTGACTTTTATAATTTGGATATGATTATTGCAGTGGGTTATCGTGTTTCTTCGCCTAAAGCAACCAAGTTTCGCCAATGGGCAACCAAGATTCTCAATGAGTACATCAAGAAAGGATTTGTACTTGACGATGAGCGTTTGAAGCAAGGCACGGCTGTATTCGGGAAAGACTATTTCCGTGAATTACTGGAAAGAGTACGCTCTATCCGTGCCAGTGAACGCCGTATTTGGCAGCAAATTACTGATATATATGCAGAATGTAGTGTTGACTATGACAAGAACTCGCCCACAACACGTGATTTCTATGCTATGATACAGAACCGTTTTCATTATGCCATTACAGGACAGACAGCTGCCGAAATTATCTACACAAAGGCAGACCATCGCAAAGAACACATGGGTTTGACCACATGGAAGAATGCTCCCGATGGACGTATATTGAAGTCTGATGTATCAATAGCCAAGAACTATTTGCAGGAAAAGGAAATCCGCCAGTTGGAACGTGCTGTAACAGGTTTCTTTGATTATATAGAAGACCTTATCGAGCGTGAGAATACATTCAATATGTCCCAATTTTCTGAAAGTGTCAATGAATTCCTCACATTCCGCCGTTATCAGATTTTACCGGACAAAGGGCGTATTTCTGCCTCGCAAGCCAAAGCAAAGGCAGAAAGCGAATATGATATTTTTAATAAGACACAGCGGATAGATTCTGACTTTGACAAACAGGTTAGGGGTATATTGGATAAGTAATTATTGTGGTGTAAAGTAATATGGATTTGAATGATTGATTACGATAAAATAAATGAATATATAGCCACTATGATTTCAAAGTCAGGTGGATGTGCGCAGTTAACAGGTGTGGCTTTCAATGATTTATTTGGAGCAGGAAATCTGGTTATATCGGAAAAGGATTTGCATGATGGCTTTGAGTATATAATTGCTCGTCATAAAAAGGAAATAGAAGAGAACCGTTATGCTACCACTGAACAAAAAGAAGTGGAAAAGAATATTCGAGAGCTTATTCTGAAATCCATTGAAGAACAAATCAATGTGTATCTTAAAAGCCAAAATAGATTATTATGAAACTTACGAGATATAAATTGGGAGAAATTCTTGAGTTGCAGAGAGGATATGATTTGCCCTCTTCTCAAATGAAAAAAGGAGATATCCTTGTTGCTGGTTCTAATGGTGTTATTGGTTATCATAACGAAGCTCGTAGTAATCATCCTTGTATTACAGTAGGGCGAAGTGGCAGTGTGGGAAAAGTTCATTATTATGAACAGGCAACATGGGCGCATAATACTGCTTTGTTTGTGAAAGATTTCAAAGGAAATGACCCTAAGTATTTATATTACTTCCTTAAGAATTTACATTTAGATAAGATGTTTGATAAAGGAAGTAGTGTTGTCCCTTCACTTGATAGGAAAGTTGTTCATTCTTTGAATGTTCCATGTCATAAAGACATAGATTGTCAAAAACGTATTGCTGCAATATTATCAAAAATAGACCGCAAAATAGAACTTAATTGTGCGATAAATCAGAATTTAGAGGC
>NZ_QSOO01000036.1:0-7369 GCF_003436255.1 Bacteroides sp. D20
AATATCCGCATGAACGAAAAAGATAAACTTTTATTCATGTTCCAAAAATCAATTTATGAATTAATACAAAACAAGAAGAAAATATGAACAAGCAATTCATTATCACGAATTTCGCCGCATTTGCTCTCATGCTGTTCCTGCCGACCGGATGCAGGCAGGCGGACGGCAAGCAGGATGCGGTGCAGAGTTATCGGGTCATAAAGGTCGCGGCAAGTCCGGTGGAAATCTCCGAGTCCTATTCCGCCGCCATACGCGGACGGCAGGATGTGGACATCCTGCCGCAAATATCCGGGCGCATTATCCGTCTGAAAGTGAAAGAGGGTGAACGGGTGAAGACCGGTCAAGTATTGGCTGTAATTGACCAAGTGCCCTATCGGGCGGCATTACGCACGGCGCAGGCCAATGTCAGCGCGGCACAGGCAAAAGTGGAAACGGCAAGAATCGAGCTGCGGGGCAAGCAGGCATTGTTTGACGAGAAGGTCATATCCGACTACGAGCTTTCTCTCGCCCGGAACCAACTGGCAGTGGCGTGTGCTGAACTCGAACAGGCAAAGGCACAAGAATCGAATGCACGCAACAATCTCTCCTATACGGAAATCAAAAGCCCGAGCAACGGAGTAGTAGGCACATTGCCCTATCGCATCGGTGCGCTTGTCGGTCCCAATATGGCACAGCCTTTCACGGTCGTGTCCGACAATGCGGAGATGTATGCCTATTTCTCCATTTCGGAGAATATGCTACGGCGATATTTGGCTCGCTATGGCTCGATTGACAGCATGATAGCCGGGATGCCGGAAGTGGGCCTGCAACTCAACGACGGCAGCCTGTACAAGGCGAAAGGACGTATTGAAACCGTAAGCGGCGTGGTGGATCCTGTTACCGGAACGGTACAAATCAAAGCCCTGTTCCCCAATCCCGACCGCGAACTGTTGAGTGGCAGCATCGGCAATGTCATCCTTCAAAACCCGAAAACGGAGGCCGTAACCATTCCCATGACCGCCACCGTGGAACTGCAGGACAAGATTATCGCTTACCGTCTGAAAAACGGACAGGCGGAAGCCGCCTATCTCACGGTGGACCGCCTGAACGACGGCAACCGGTTTATCGTAAAAGAAGGTCTTTCGGTCGGTGACACCATTGTCGCCGAAGGCGTGGGACTGGTGAGAGAAGGCATGAGCATAACCCCTAAAAACGAAACGAAATGAACCTGAGATTTTTTATAGACCGCCCGGTGTTTTCGGGCGTTATCTCGGTGGTGATTGTACTGTTGGGCATGATTTCCATGTTTTCCTTGCCGGTGGAACAATACCCCGACATCGCACCTCCGACCATCAACGTATCCGCAACTTATCCTGGAGCAAACGCTGAAACTGTGCAGAAGGCAGTGATAACCCCTCTGGAAGAAGCCATCAACGGCGTGGAAGACATGACCTATATGACTTCCACGACATCGAATACGGGCGATGCTTCCATCGACATCTATTTCAAGCAGGGAACCAACGCGGACATGGCGGCGGTAAACGTGCAGAACCGCGTGAACGGCGCGCTGAGCCAGCTTCCGGCGGAAGCCACCAAGACCGGTGTCACCACTGAAAAGCAGCAGAATGCCGAACTGATGACTTTCGCGCTCTATTCGCCCGATGACCGCTTCGACCAGACCTTCCTGAACAATTACGTGAAAATCAATGTCGAGCCGAGGCTGAAACGTATCAGCGGCGTGGGAAAGGCACAGATGTTCGGTTCCAACTACAGCATGCGACTTTGGCTGCGTCCCGACAAGATGGCGCAATACGGGCTTATCCCCGATGACATATCCACCGTACTCGCACGACAGAACATCGAGGCCGCCACCGGCTCCTTCGGTGCCAATCATCCTACCGCCAATGAATACACGATGAAATACCGCGGACGCTTGTCCGGCGCGGAAGAGTTCGGTGAGTTGGTCATCAAGTCACTGCCGGGCGGCAATGTGCTTCGGCTGAAGGAGGTTGCCGATGTGGAACTGGGCGATGAATACTACAAATATTCCTCCGAAGTGAACGGGCATCCGGCAGCCATGATGCTCATCAACCAGAAAGCCGGGTCCAATGCTTCAAGCACCATCAAGGAGATTCACGAAGTGCTTGACGACCTCAGCCGGGACTTGCCCGAAGGGACGGAATTCGTGGTGCTTACCGATACCAACAAGTTCCTGTATGCTTCCATCAATTCTGTTATCCGGACACTTATTGAAGCGATACTTCTGGTTATCGTGGTGGTATATGTATTTTTGCAAGATATTAAGTCCACGCTTATTCCTACGATATCCATTTTCGTCTCCATTATCGGTACGTTCGCCGTGATGTCCATGATCGGCTTCTCCGTCAACCTGCTCACCCTGTTCGCGCTTGTGCTTGCCATCGGAACTGTGGTCGATGATGCCATTGTGGTGGTGGAAGCGGTGCAGGCGAAGTTCGACGAGGGCTATCAGTCTGCGGTTCTCGCGGCTGATGATGCCATGAAAGGCGTTTCGTCGGCTATCCTGACCTCTACCATCATCTTTATGGCAGTGTTTTTCCCCGTTGCCATGATGGGCGGGACTTCGGGAGCGTTCTACACGCAGTTCGGTATCACGATGGCTGTTGCCGTGGGAATCTCGGCAGTCAATGCCTTCACACTCTCACCGGCACTTTGCGCGCTGCTGCTGAAACCCTATATCGATGAGCAGGGCAACACCAAGAACAATTTTGCAGCCCGTTTCCGTAAAGCGTTCAATGCCGTCTTCGACCGTCTGAGCCGACGCTATGTACGTGGAGTGATGTTCATTATCCATCGCCGATGGCTGTTGTGGAGCATCATAGGCATTTCTTTCGGGTTGCTGGTGCTGCTGGTCAATGTCACAAAGACGGGACTTATTCCCGAAGAGGACACCGGGACGGTCATGGTGAGCATGAACACGAAGCCCGGCACATCCATGGCTCAGACAAGTAAGGTGATGGAGCGTATCAACAGCCGTCTCGACAGCATCGGCGAGATTGAATACAGCGGTGCGGTCGCCGGTTTCTCTTTCAGCGCTTCCGGTCCCTCGCAGGCGATGTATTTCGTGACACTCAAAGACTGGGAGCAGCGTAAGGGAGAGGGGCAGTCGGTCAATGATGTCATCGGAAAGATTTATGCCGCCACTTCGGATATTCCCGATGCCACGGTGTTCGCCATGTCGCCTCCGATGATTGCCGGGTACGGCATGGGAAACGGTTTCGAGCTTTATTTGCAGGACAAGGCGGGCGGAAACATCGCCGCCTTCAAGGAAGAGGCAGACAAGTTTGTCGAAGCCTTGTCGCAGCGACCCGAAATCGGCGAAGTCTATTCCTCCTTTGCCACGGATTATCCGCAATACTGGGTGGATATCGATGCCGCCAAATGCGAACAGTCGGGTGTGTCGCCCGCAGATGTGCTTTCCACATTGTCGGGCTATTATACCGGACAATATGTTTCCGACTTCAACCGGTTCTCCAAGCTCTACCATGTGACCATGCAGGCTCCGGCGGAATATCGTGTGAATGCGGAATCCCTGCACCACATGTATGTGCGTGCCACCGATGGCGGCATGTCGCCTTTGAGCCGGTTCGTGCGCCTGACCAAGACCAACGGCCCGTCAGACCTCACCCGTTTCAACCTGTTCAACGCCATCTCGATTAGCGGGTCTCCGGCTCAGGGCTACAGTTCGGGGCAGGTGCTCGAAGCCATCGGCGAGACGGCACGTGAAGTGCTTCCGTCAAATTACACATACGAGTTTGGCGGCATTTCGCGTGAGGAAAGCAAGACGACCAACAATGCCACGCTTATATTCCTGCTCTGCATGGTTCTGGTCTATCTGATTCTGTGCGCCTTGTATGAGAGCGTGTTCATACCCTTCGCGGTTCTGTTGTCGGTGCCTTGCGGACTGATGGGCAGTTTCCTGTTTGCGTGGCTCTTCGGTCTGGAGAACAACATCTACATGCAGACCGGACTTATCATGATTATAGGCCTGCTTGCCAAGACAGCGATCCTGCTTACCGAATACGCCGGTAAACGGCGGTCGGAAGGCATGACGCTGGCACAGGCGGCATACAGTGCGGCAAAAGTCCGCCTGCGCCCCATATTGATGACTGTGTTGTCCATGGTGTTCGGTCTTGTCCCGCTGATGATGGCGCACGGAGTGGGTGCCAACGGCAGCCGTTCGCTTGCCACAGGTGTAATCGGTGGAATGATTGTAGGTACTTTGGCTCTGTTGTTCCTTGTGCCGTCATTGTTTATTGTATTCCAATATATCCAAGAACGTGTTAAGCATAATTAAATGAAGAAGACAGTAATATATATCATATTGTCGGGATGGATGCTTGCCGGCTGTGGCACATACAGCCGGTATCATCGCCCTGACCTCTCAACGGAGAATCTGTATCGGGACATGCCGGCGGACATTGATACAATGACCATCGCGTCCCTGTCGTGGCGGGAAATGTTTACCGACCCGAAACTCCAGTCCTTGATTGAAACCGGACTTGAACGGAACGCAGACCTCAATGTGGCACGGTTACGCGTGGAAGCGGCAGAAGCCGTCCTGATGACTGCCAGACTATCATATCTTCCATCACTGGGACTGACTGCCGAAGGTAATGCCAATAAACATGACGGAGCAACGGCAAAGACATATAATGTGAGAGCGTCGGCAAGCTGGGAACTGGACATCTTCGGCAAACTTACGGCGGCAAAGCGTGGCGCAGCCGCCGCATTACAAGGAAGCCGTGCCTACCGGCAGGCCGTACAGACACAGCTTGTCGCCACTATTGCAGACAGTTACTACACCCTTGCCATGCTTGACGCACAAATGACAATAAGTAACCGGACTTTGGAGAACTGGCGGACTACCGTACGCACTCTTGAAGCGTTGAAAAAAGTGGGGAAATCAAACGAGGCTGGCGTATTGCAGGCAAAGGCGAACGTGATGCGACTCGAAGCATCCCTGTTATCCATACGCAAGAGTATTTCCGAAACAGAAAACGCCCTGTCTGCGATACTTGCCATGCCGTCACACTCGATTGGACGAAGTGATCTGGCCGAGGCTGCTTTCCCCGATACTGTCTCGATCGGAGTCCCTTTGCAACTGCTTTCCAACCGTCCCGACGTGCGTCAGGCTGAAATGGAACTGGCGCAAGCGTTCTACGCCACCAATGCGGCTCGTGCCGCCTTCTATCCCAATATTACCCTCTCGGGGACTCTTGGATGGACTAATAACGGCGGTGGCGTAATCGTAAATCCCGGACAATGGTTGCTCAATGCCATCGGTTCCCTGACACAGCCCTTATTCAACCGGGGCACAAACATCGCCAACTTGAAGATAGCCAAAAGCCGTCAGGAAGAAGCCAAACTGTTGTTCCGGCAATCATTGCTGAACGCTGGAAAAGAAGTGAACGATGCTCTGACTGCATGGCAGACGGCAAAATCGCAAATTGAAATCAATGCTCGACAGGTTGAAACATTATGCGATGCTGTGCGAAAGACAGAATCGCTTATGCGTCATTCCAATGCCACCTATCTGGAAGTGTTGACCGCCCAACAGTCTCTTCTCGAAGCGGAAGTGCAACAGCTACAAACTCGTTTTGAACGCATACAAAGTGTAATCAAACTTTATCATGTGTTGGGAGGAGGAATGTAACTGCAATAAATAGAAAAATTTGAAATTATTATTAGTGTTATTCATCTCGGATATTTTTCGTGATTCTGCCGCATGTAGATATTGTACGAAAGCAATATTTGGATTGTAAAATATCAAGCCAATGAAAATACTTTTGCAGCATAAAATATTTATAGGATACTTTCTTTTAATGGCGATCATTGGCAGCATGGTCGCTATTGTTCTGCACGAGCGTAGTCGTGTACAGAAAATAGAGAATGAATCAATCGCTATTTTTCAAACCCAGCACAATATCAATACCACACACCGCTATGTGACCACGTTAGTAACTTATGGTGAATCCGTCATGGTATGGAATGATGAGGATTCTGGGTGAAGTATAAGAATATCAGAGAAGGGGAACAATTGCATTTCGATTTGCATTTTCTTAACCGCATAAAGAAACAGTTCCCGGGGATAAAAGCTATTTCGCCTGAAATAACAGGACCTTATTCGCAAGTGATGAATAAAGCTAAAAGCGGACTTTTTAAGATTATAGGAATCAATGAAAACTATATGGGAATTAAGATACTTAAAATCAACGAAGATGGACGATATTTTAATAAAGGAGATGACGAGAATACCCGTAATGTTACCATTATCGGCGAAAATGTCAGTACGACCTTATTTAATAATCAAAAAGCGTTGGGTAAGTCGATCAACATTGCCGGTATTGATTTTAAGGTGATAGGCGTACTAAAGAATGATGATATTTTCAGCGCTTCGGAAATCAATTCGGTATATGTGCCCTTCTCAAGTTACATAAACTGTATTGACAATAAGACTCCATTGCGCGCTTTCTGTTTATATCTGAACAAAGAAGTTGATTCCAAGCGATTTGAGAATGAGCTGAGAGCCTTCATCGCTAATAAATACCAATTTGCTTATTCTGATAAGCAAGCCTTACAGATAATCAATTTTGAGACACAAACATCTGCTTTTGAGGGACTCTTTGATGGATTGAAAATGTTTATCTGGATCGTAGGAATTTGTTTTCTGATAAGTGGTATTGTTGGAGTAAGCAACATCATGTTTGTCGTGATCAAAGAAAGGAGTAGCGAAATAGGCATCCGTAAGGCTGTAGGAGCAACTCCTAAATCCATTCTTGTGTTAATGCTGACGGAATCTGTCATCATAACTGTAATCTCCGGTATCATCGGATTGATATCAGGTGCAGCTATTCTTGAGATTATAAATTGGTTGCTCGAAAGCGCCCGTCACGCGACAATGATAAAGCATGCAGAAATAGATATAAATGTAGCTGTTCTCGCTTTGGTTATCTTGATTTTGTCCGGTGTCATTGCCGGAGCATTTCCGGCTATGAAAGCATCTGTTATACAACCCATTGACGCCATTAGAAACGAAAATATAGGATAATGAAGACATTTAAGATTATATTAATTTGCATCTTTTCCGCCACACTGGCATTTGTTGCTTTTCGTTCTTCGCTAAGAGGTACAAAGGCAATTTACGAAACTACACAACCACAATATCGCGAGATCAAAGAGGAAATAAACATATCCGGCAATGTTTTTCCGATGAAGGAGATCGAAATAAAATCGCAGATATCGGGAGTCCTGGACAAGATTAATGTTTCGATAGGAGATAAAGTGCGCATAGGAGATTAAATATAAATTCAAGCAATCATAGCCCGTAATTCACTGAATTTGGCTATCT
>NZ_QSOO01000037.1:0-7288 GCF_003436255.1 Bacteroides sp. D20
CATGAAGACAATCATTGCAGAAAAGCCCTCCGTGGCACGTGAAATCGCCCGCATCGTGGGCGCGACAAAGAGAGAGGAAGGATATTTCGAGGGAGGCGGTTATGCCGTGACATGGGCATTCGGACACCTCGTTCAGCTTGCCATGCCCGACGGCTACGGCGTGCGCGGATTTGTCCGTGACAACCTCCCGATTATTCCCGACACATTCACGCTCGTCCCCCGTCAGGTCAGGACGGAGAAAGGTTACAAGCCCGACAGCGGCGTGGTGTCGCAGATAAAAGTCATCAAAAGACTGTTCGACACAAGCGAACATATCATCGTGGCGACCGATGCCGGACGCGAGGGAGAGCTTATCTTCCGCTACCTCTACCACTATACGGGTTGCACCACTCCTTTCGTGCGCCTGTGGATCAGCTCTCTCACCGACAAAGCTATCCGCGAGGGACTGCGGAAACTCGAAGACGGCAGCAAATACGACAACCTCTACCTCGCCGCCAAAGCGCGGAGCGAATCCGACTGGCTCGTGGGCATCAACGGCACACAGGCGTTATCCATCGCCGCCGGACACGGCACGTATTCCGTGGGGCGGGTGCAGACACCAACGTTGGCTATGGTATGTGAACGCTACTGGGAGAACCGCCGCTTTACGTCCGAAGCATTCTGGCAGCTCCATATCGCAACGGACGGTTGCGACGGCGAAGTCGTGAAATTCTCATCCTCCGAGAAATGGAAAGAGAAAGAACCGGCGATGGAACTATATAATAAGGTAAAGGCGGCAGGTTGCGCCACTGTCACGAAAGCCGAGCGCAAGGAGAAGACGGAGGAAACTCCCTTGCTCTACGACCTGACCACGCTCCAGAAAGAAGCCAACGCCAAGCACGGCTTCACGGCGGAACAGACGCTTGAAATCGCGCAGAAACTCTACGAAAAGAAGTTGATAACCTATCCGAGAACGGGAAGCCGCTACATCCCCGAAGACGTGTTTGCCGAAATTCCCAAACTGCTCGCTTTCATCGGCACACAGCCCGAATGGAAAGACAAGGTGCGGGCAAAAGCCGCCCCGACACGCCGCAGCGTGGACGACGGCAAGGTGACAGACCACCATGCCCTGCTCGTCACGGGTGAGAAACCGCTCTTCCTCTCCAAAGAGGACAATACCATCTATCAGATGATTGCCGGGCGCATGGTCGAGGCATTCTCTGAGAAATGCGTCAAGGATGTGACCACTGTCACGGCGGAATGTGCCGGAGTGGAGTTTACCGTAAAAGGCAGCGTCGTGAAGCAAACCGGATGGCGTGCCGTCTATGGCGAGGAAAAAGAGGAAATTACCATCCCCGGCTGGCAGGAAGGCGACACGCTGACACCGAAAGGCTCGTCCATTACCGAAGGAAAGACCAAACCCAAGCCGCTGCATACCGAAGCCACCCTGCTCTCGGCAATGGAAACGGCGGGCAAGGAAATTGAGGACGACGCACTGCGGCAGGCGATGAAGGACTGTGGCATCGGTACTCCCGCCACACGCGCCTCCATCATCGAAACGCTTTTCAAGCGCGGTTACATGGAACGCTGCAAGAAGTCGCTTGTTCCCACCGAAAAAGGACTTGCCCTCAATTCCGTCGTCAAGACGATGCGCATCGCCGATGTTGCCATGACGGGCGAATGGGAAAAGGAGCTGGCGCGTATCGAGCGCGGGGAACTGTCCGCCGACACCTTCCGCAAGGAGATAGAGGCGTACACACGTGAGATAACCTCCGAACTGCTCTCGTGCGACAAGCTCTTCGGCAGCCGTGACTCCGGCTGCGCGTGTCCCAAGTGTGGCACGGGCAGGATGCGGTTCTACGGCAAGGTGGTACGCTGCGACAACACGGAGTGCGGACTGCCCGTGTTCCGGCTGAAAGCGGGACGCACCCTGTCCGACGATGAAATCAAAGACCTGCTCACCGAAGGGCATACCAAGCTGCTCAAAGGGTTCAAGAGCAAACAGGGCAAGAGTTTCGATGCTGTTGTCGCCTTTGACGGGGAATATAACACGACTTTTGTGTTCCCGGAGGCTAAAAAGGACAAGAAATTTTCAGGACGGAAGAAATAGTATTAACTTTGCCACTTGTTCAGAGTAATGAATTGTTCTTCGATAC
This sequence comes from Bacteroides sp. D20, assembly GCF_003436255.1. Taxonomy (NCBI): domain Bacteria; kingdom Pseudomonadati; phylum Bacteroidota; class Bacteroidia; order Bacteroidales; family Bacteroidaceae; genus Bacteroides; species Bacteroides sp. D20. The sequence goes on from NZ_QSOO01000037.1 coordinate 2,136, forward strand.
CGGATTACACTCATACTTTGGATTTAGTGGTGGCACTCGGAGGGATACCGAGTGCCTTTTTCTTCCTTTTTCCAACCGATTATCCCGTTAATTATCAATCCGCTAAATCCAAAGTAATGAACAACAAGAAGAAAAACGAGGGTCAGACCGACTTTTCCTATTACGGTCTGTACCTGCTGGACTATCTCCGCACGAACAAGTTTGAACAGGCTGACGACACCGCTTTCATACGGGAACGGGCCGACCGTGCCGCCGAAACGTATGAGAGGGCACGGCTTGAAGGCTATCCCGCCGATGGTGCGCAGGAACTGGCGATGGACACGCTGCTGCGCGGGCTGCATTATTCCCGTTACGCCATCCTCCGCGAAGTCGTGGAAAACGAGTTTGCCGATGAAGTGCCGGAAGAGAAGCGTGAAGCCTTTGTCCTGAAACTGCTGCCGCTTGTCGGCAACGTGTTCTCCGTCTATGACCTCTCGGATGACAATTTCGCCCTGTCTTCCGATTACGACCTGCTCTACACGGAGCTGACGGGAGCAACCGTCCTTTACTTAGACGAATATGGCGTTTAACCGCAAACAGAAACTGCGGGACAACATCGAGGCGATACGGACGGCATTCATCCTTGACAGGGAAAATAGGACAGCGACAACCGAAGAGCGTGCCATACTTCAAAGGTACTGCGGTTTCGGCGGTCTGAAATGTATCCTCAACCCTGCAAAGGAACTGACGGATGCCGTCCGGTGGGCGAAATCCGACCTCGAACTGTTCGCCCCGACGGTGGAGCTGCACAGGCTTATCCGTGAGAACAGCAAGGACGAAACAGAGTACAAGCGGTTTGTGGATTCGCTGAAAGCGTCCGTGCTGACCGCTTTCTACACCCCCAAAGAGATAACCGACACCATCGCGGACGTGCTGGCAGATTACAGCGTCCGCCCCGCCCGTATGCTCGAACCGTCGGCAGGTGTCGGCGTGTTCGTGGATTCCATGCTGCGGCACAGCCCCAATGCGGATGTGATGGCTTTCGAGAAGGATCTGCTCACGGGTACAATCTTGAGGCATCTCTATCCCGACCAGAAAATGCGCACCTGCGGTTTTGAGAAAATCGAAAGACCGTTCAACAATTATTTCGACTTGGCGGTGTCCAACATTCCGTTCGGTGACATTGCCGTGTTCGACGCGGAGTTTCAGCGGAGCGACTCTTTCGGCAGACGCTCCGCCCAGAAAACCATCCACAACTATTTCTTTCTCAAAGGACTGGATGCCGTGCGTGACGGCGGTATCGTGGCGTTCATCACCTCGCAAGGGGTATTGAATAGCACCAAGACCTCCGTGCGTAACGAGCTGTTCAGTCAGGCCAATCTGGTATCCGCGATACGCCTGCCCAACAACCTGTTCACGGACAACGCGGGCACGGAGGTGGGCAGTGACCTGATTGTCCTGCAAAAGAACCTCAGCAAGAAGGAAATGTCGCAGGACGAGCGGCTGATGACCGTGATACAGACGGACACGAAAACCGCCCTGACCGACAACGCCTATTTCATCCACCACCCGGAACGCATCGTGCATACGATGGCGAAACTTGACACAGACCCCTACGGGAAGCCCGCTATGGTTTATCTGCACGAGGGCAAGGCAGCAGGCATCGCCGGGGATTTGCGCCGTATGCTCGACGAGGATTTCCATTACAGGCTTGCCATGCGCTTGTATTCGGGTTCAATCCGGCAGGCAGGAACGGAAGAAAAAGTTGCCGTTCAAAATAAAGTAGAGCGTCCTGCCATAAAATTGGAAACAGTATCCTCGGCGCAGACGGTGGAAACTCCGACAGAAAAGCCGCAACCCGCAGATGAAAAGCCGGAGATAGAACCGCGCCCGCAATATTCCGCAGGCGTGCAGCTCACCCTGCTTGACCTCTGGGGGATGACGGAAGAGGTCAGCCAACCGAAAACCTCCAAAAAGAAAAAGACGGTGAAAAAGGCAGTTACGGCAAAGTCCACTCCGCCCAAACCGAAAGTCACGGTTACACCGACAGCTCCAACTGCAAAACCCGCAATGGAGAATAAGGAGGTGAAAGCGGAGAACACCGCCAAGCCTGCCGACCCGGACGACATCTATGCCACACTGGACTGGGATACCAATCCTCCCATCAACGGTTTCTATGAAATGATGATGGGTTTGACGCCGGAGCGTAGGAAAGAACTTCGGGAACTGGCAAGGCAGCATAACGAGAAACAAGTGGCGGAAAAGACGGAAGTGAAAGCCGTGCCGGAAACTTCCCGTGAGCAGCCACGACAGGAGGAAACACAGCCGGAGGCAGTCGCCGCACCTGCCGTTACAGATACCCCATCGGAAGCGGTGGGGACTTTCCTTTTCCCCGACATCGAAGCGGAAAAGCCGAAGGAGGAAGTCGTGGACCTTTCTCCGCGTGCCTACCACCGCACGCCGGAGATGCACCTGCGCGAAGGGTCGCTGGTGGCTGACCGGGGGCGTCATAACATCGGCTACCTGAAAGACATCACGCCATACGGGGCGACATTCCAGCCGCTCGACCTGAAAGGATACCAGAAGGAAAAGGCGTTGTTGTATGTGTCGCTGCGTGACGCCTACGAGCGTCTGTACCGTTATGAATCGCTCCGGCGCGAGGCAAATGTTCCGTGGCGAGAGCATCTGAATACCTGTTACGATGAGTTTGTCATGCGCTACGGCAACCTCAACGCCAAGCAGAACGTGAAGTTAGTGATGATGGATGCGGGCGGGCGCGACATCCTTTCGCTGGAACGGATGGAAAACGGAAAGTTCGTCAAGGCGGACATCTTCGAGCATCCTGTTTCCTTCGCGGTGGAGAGCCATGCCAACGTAGGCTCTCCCGAAGAAGCCCTGTCTGCGTCGCTCAACAAATATGGTACGGTCAATCTCGACTATATGCGGGAGATAACCGACAGCACGGCGGAGGATTTGCTCACTGCCCTGCAAGGGCGCATCTACTACAATCCGCTCGTGACCGGTTACGAAATCAAAGACCGTTTCATCGCCGGAAATGTCATAGAGAAAGCGGAACGCATAGAGGCATGGATGGGTGACAATCCCGAAAATGAGCGTATGCCGGAGGTGAAGCAGGCGTTGGAGGCTCTGAAAGATGCCGAGCCGCAGCGCATCGCCTTCGAGGATCTGGACTTCAATTTCGGGGAACGCTGGATTCCGACGGGTGTCTATGCCGCCTACATGAGCCGGCTGTTCGACACGGAGGTGAAAATCGCCTATTCCGCAAGCATGGACGAGTTTTCGGTGGTGTGCGGCTACCGCACCATGAAAATCACGGACGAGTTTCTGGTGAAGGGGTATTACCGGAACTATGACGGTATGCACCTCCTAAAACACGCCCTGCACAACACCTGCCCTGACATGATGAAGTCCATCGGCAAGGACGAGCATGGCAACGACATCAAGATGCGCGACAGCGAGGGAATACAACTCGCCAACGCCAAGATTGACGAGATACGAAACGGCTTCTCCGAATGGCTCGAAGAGCAGTCGCCGCAGTTCAAGGAGCGGCTTGTGACGATGTATAACCGCAAGTTCAACTGTTTCGTGCGCCCGCGCTACGACGGCTCCCATCAGACCTTTCCCGACCTCAACCTGAAAGGGCTGGCAAGCCGGGGTATCAAGAGCGTCTATCCCTCACAGATGGATTGCGTCTGGATGTTGAAACAGAACGGCGGCGGAATTTGCGACCACGAGGTGGGAACCGGTAAGACGCTGATAATGTGCATCGCCGCGCATGAGATGAAGCGTCTGAATTTGGCACACAAGCCGATGATTATCGGGCTGAAAGCCAACGTTGCGGAGATTGCAGCCACCTATCAGGCGGCATATCCCAACGCACGTATTCTGTACGCTTCGGAGAAGGACTTTTCGACCGCCAACCGTGTGCGCTTCTTCAATAATATAAAGAACAACGACTACGATTGCGTCATCATGTCGCACGACCAGTTCGGCAAGATACCGCAGTCGCCGGAATTGCAGCAGCGCATCCTGCAAGCAGAGCTTGACACGGTGGAGGAAAACCTCGAAGTGCTACGGCAGCAGGGAAAGAACGTGTCGCGGGCGATGCTGAAAGGATTGGAGAAGCGCAAGCACAACCTTGAAGCGAAGCTGGAGAAGGTGGAACACGCCATAAAGTCACGCACGGACGACGTGGTGGATTTCAAGCAGATGGGCATCGACCACATCTTCATAGATGAGAGCCACCAGTTCAAGAATCTGACTTTCAACACGCGCCACGACCGTGTGGCGGGATTGGGAAACAGCGAGGGAAGCCAGAAGGCACTTAACATGCTCTTTGCCATACGCACCATACAGGAGCGCACAGGAAAAGACTTGGGTGCGACCTTCCTCTCCGGCACGACTATCAGCAACTCACTGACTGAATTGTACCTGCTGTTCAAGTACCTGCGCCCGAAGGAGCTGGAACGGCAGGACATAAGGTGTTTCGACGCTTGGGCGGCGATATTTGCCAAGAAGACGACGGATTTTGAATTTAACGTGACGAACAATGTGGTCCAGAAGGAGCGTTTCCGCTACTTCATCAAAGTGCCGGAGCTTGCCGCCTTCTATAATGAAATCACGGACTACCGCACGGCGGAGGATGTGGGCGTTGACCGTCCTGCCAAGAACGAGATACTGCACCATATACCGCCCACGCCGGAACAGGAGGACTTCATACAGAAACTGATGCAGTTCGCCAAGACGGGCGATGCCACCTTGTTGGGCAGGCTGCCGCTTTCGGAAACGGAAGAAAAGGCGAAGATGCTCATCGCCACGGACTATGCCCGGAAAATGGCACTCGACATGCGCATGATAGACCCGAATTACGAAGATCATCCCGACAACAAAGCGAGTCACTGTGCCAAGATGATCGCGGAGTATTATCAAAAATACGACGCCCAGAAAGGCACGCAGTTCGTTTTCTCTGATTTGGGGACATACCAGCCGGGCGACGGGTGGAACGTCTATTCGGAAATCAAGCGCAAACTGACGGAGGACTACGGTATACCGCCAAGCGAGGTGCGCTTCATTCAGGAGTGCAAGACCGACAAGGCGCGGAAGGCGGTGATAGACGCCATGAACGCCGGGACGGTGCGTGTGCTGTTCGGCTC
>NZ_QSOO01000038.1:0-5145 GCF_003436255.1 Bacteroides sp. D20
TGCGCAGTCAAGATACTTTTACAATGAAGAGTTTGATCCTGGCTCAGGATGAACGCTAGCTACAGGCTTAACACATGCAAGTCGAGGGGCAGCATGAACTTAGCTTGCTAAGTTTGATGGCGACCGGCGCACGGGTGAGTAACACGTATCCAACCTGCCGATGACTCGGGGATAGCCTTTCGAAAGAAAGATTAATACCCGATGGCATAATTCTTCCGCATGGTAGAACTATTAAAGAATTTCGGTCATCGATGGGGATGCGTTCCATTAGGTTGTTGGCGGGGTAACGGCCCACCAAGCCTTCGATGGATAGGGGTTCTGAGAGGAAGGTCCCCCACATTGGAACTGAGACACGGTCCAAACTCCTACGGGAGGCAGCAGTGAGGAATATTGGTCAATGGACGAGAGTCTGAACCAGCCAAGTAGCGTGAAGGATGACTGCCCTATGGGTTGTAAACTTCTTTTATACGGGAATAAAGTGAGGCACGTGTGCCTTTTTGTATGTACCGTATGAATAAGGATCGGCTAACTCCGTGCCAGCAGCCGCGGTAATACGGAGGATCCGAGCGTTATCCGGATTTATTGGGTTTAAAGGGAGCGTAGGCGGACGCTTAAGTCAGTTGTGAAAGTTTGCGGCTCAACCGTAAAATTGCAGTTGATACTGGGTGTCTTGAGTACAGTAGAGGCAGGCGGAATTCGTGGTGTAGCGGTGAAATGCTTAGATATCACGAAGAACTCCGATTGCGAAGGCAGCCTGCTGGACTGTAACTGACGCTGATGCTCGAAAGTGTGGGTATCAAACAGGATTAGATACCCTGGTAGTCCACACAGTAAACGATGAATACTCGCTGTTTGCGATATACAGTAAGCGGCCAAGCGAAAGCGTTAAGTATTCCACCTGGGGAGTACGCCGGCAACGGTGAAACTCAAAGGAATTGACGGGGGCCCGCACAAGCGGAGGAACATGTGGTTTAATTCGATGATACGCGAGGAACCTTACCCGGGCTTGAATTGCAACTGAATGATGTGGAGACATGTCAGCCGCAAGGCAGTTGTGAAGGTGCTGCATGGTTGTCGTCAGCTCGTGCCGTGAGGTGTCGGCTTAAGTGCCATAACGAGCGCAACCCTTATCGATAGTTACCATCAGGTTATGCTGGGGACTCTGTCGAGACTGCCGTCGTAAGATGTGAGGAAGGTGGGGATGACGTCAAATCAGCACGGCCCTTACGTCCGGGGCTACACACGTGTTACAATGGGGGGTACAGAAGGCAGCTACACGGCGACGTGATGCTAATCCCTAAAGCCTCTCTCAGTTCGGATTGGAGTCTGCAACCCGACTCCATGAAGCTGGATTCGCTAGTAATCGCGCATCAGCCACGGCGCGGTGAATACGTTCCCGGGCCTTGTACACACCGCCCGTCAAGCCATGAAAGCCGGGGGTACCTGAAGTGCGTAACCGCAAGGAGCGCCCTAGGGTAAAACTGGTGATTGGGGCTAAGTCGTAACAAGGTAGCCGTACCGGAAGGTGCGGCTGGAACACCTCCTTTCTGGAGTGACGTCTCGACTCGATCGTTGGTTCTTGAAGTTATGCTTCCATAAGAACCTCTTGTGCTGCGCGTAATTGTTTATCAGAATAAGAGAGAAAAGTAGAAGCCGAGCCGTAAGGCGAGGGTTTGACTGACAGTCCTATAGCTCAGTTGGTTAGAGCGCTACACTGATAATGTAGAGGTCGGCAGTTCAACTCTGCCTGGGACTACTTCAAAGTTGAAAACTGAAAATTGAGAAATGAAAATCGGGAACTCTCCGGATTTTCCACTTTCCACTTTCCGTTTTCCACTTATAAGAAGGGGGATTAGCTCAGCTGGCTAGAGCACCTGCTTTGCACGCAGGGGGTCAACGGTTCGAATCCGTTATTCTCCACTCCGTTTTGATTATTGTTTTATAATTGAAACACCGTTCTTTGACATGATGTGACCAAAAAAAAGTAAAGTTAAAAGCTGAAAGTATATATCGACCATACGTGATCGGTAAGACAAAAAGTAAGTAAGGGCACATGGCGGATGCCTTGGCTCTCGGAGGCGATGAAGGACGTGATAAGCTGCGATAAGCTGCGGGTAGGTGCAAATGACCTTTGATCCGCGGATTTCCGAATGGGACAACCCGGTACTTTGAAGAAGTATCATCCTGCATTGCAGGAGGCTAACGCAGGGAACTGAAACATCTTAGTACCTGCAGGAAAAGAAAATAAACAATGATTCCCCCAGTAGTGGCGAGCGAACGGGGAACAGCCCAAACCACCCATGTTACGGCATGTGTGGGGTTGTAGGACCACGTCGTGGCAAGAAAGTTGGTGAGCAGAATGTTCTGGAAAGTACAGCCATAGAGCATGACAGCTGCGTATGCGAAGCCAAGCGAAGCCTAGTGGTATCCTGAGTAGCGCGGAGCACGAGGAATTCTGCGTGAATCTGCCGGGACCATCCGGTAAGGCTAAATACTCCCGAGAGACCGATAGTGAACCAGTACTGTGAAGGAAAGGTGAAAAGCACTTCGAACAGAAGAGTGAAATAGTTCCTGAAACCATGTGCCTACAAGCGGTCGGAGCACCTTCTGGTGTGACGGCGTGCCTTTTGCATAATGAACCTACGAGTTACTTTTTCCGGCGAGGTTAAGGATTTCAGATCTGCAGCCGAAGCGAAAGCGAGTCTGAACAGGGCGTATAGTCGGAAGGAGTAGACGCGAAACCAAGTGATCTACCCTTGGGCAGGTTGAAGGATGGGTAACACCATCTGGAGGACCGAACCAATAAGCGTTGAAAAGCTTCTGGATGACCTGAGGGTGGGGGTGAAAGGCTAATCAAACTTGGAGATAGCTCGTACTCCCCGAAATGCATTTAGGTGCAGCCTTGACTTATACTGGCATGAGGTAGAGCGACTGATAAGATGCGAGGGCTTCACCGCCTATCAAGTCTTGACAAACTCCGAATGCGTGTCAGTTCTATGTCAGGAGTGAGGGCATGGGTGCTAAGGTCCATGTCCTAAAGGAGAACAATCCGGACCAACAGCTAAGGTCCCGAAATGAATACTAAGTTGAACTAACGAAGTCAGATTGCTAAGACAGCTAGGATGTTGGCTTGGAAGCAGCCATTCATTTAAAGAGTGCGTAACAGCTCACTAGTCGAGGAGTTTGGCGTGGATAATAATCGGGCATAAGTATTCTACCGAAGCTTTGGGATGAGAAATCATCGGTAGGGGAGCATTCCACTCGGCGTCGAAGGTGAAGCGCGAGCTTTGCTGGAGCGTGTGGAAAAGCAAATGTAGGTATAAGTAACGATAAAGGGGGTGGGAAACCCCCTCGCCGAAAGACTAAGGTTTCCTGATCAACGCTAATCGGATCAGGGTAAGTCGGGTCCTAAGGCTCAGCCGAACGGCGAGGCCGATGGCAGAACCGGTTAATATTCCGGTACTACCTGTGGGAGTGACGTGGAGACGGAGTCGTGACAGCGCCGCGGACTGACGGAATAGTCCGTTGAAGGGTGTAGATGCTGATTGTTCCAGGCAAATCCGGAGCAAGAGTCGAACCTGATAGTATGGAGCGTTCTTAGAACAATCCAATAGTGCGTGTAATCATACTTCCAAGAAAATCCGCTAAACTTAATCCTGCAGGTACCCGTACCGCAAACGGACACACGTAGTCGGGTTGAATATACTAAGGCGCTTGAGTGATTCACGGTTAAGGAACTAGGCAAACTGACCCTGTAACTTCGGGATAAAGGGTCCTCGCTTAACGGCGAGGCGCAGAGAATAGGTCCAGGCAACTGTTTAACAAAAACACAGGGCTGTGCAAAATTGAAAGATGAAGTATACAGCCTGACACCTGCCCGGTGCTGGAAGGTTAAGAGGAGATGTCATCGCAAGAGAAGCATTGAATTGAAGCCCCAGTAAACGGCGGCCGTAACTATAACGGTCCTAAGGTAGCGAAATTCCTTGTCGGGTAAGTTCCGACCTGCACGAATGGTGTAATGATCTGGACGCTGTCTCAACCGTGAGCTCAGTGAAATTGTAGTATCGGTGAAGATGCCGATTACCCGCGATGGGACGAAAAGACCCCGTGAACCTTTACTATAGCTTAACATTGAATTTGGGTAATTGATGTGTAGGATAGGCCGGAGGCTTCGAAGCAGGTACGCCAGTATTTGTGGAGCCGCTGTTGAAATACGGCCCTTTGATTATTTGAGTTCTAACCCGTTGATGCGGGGACACTGTTTGGTGGGTAGTTTGACTGGGGTGGTCGCCTCCAAAAGTGTAACGGAGGCTTCTAAAGGTGCCCTCACGACGATTGGTAACCGTCGGCAGAGTGTAATGGCATAAGGGCGCTTGACTGGGAGACTTACAAGTCGATCAGGTAGGAAACTAGAGCATAGTGATCCGGTGTTTCTGTATGGAAAGGACATCGCTCAAAGGATAAAAGGTACTCCGGGGATAACAGGCTGATCCCTCCCAAGAGCTCATATCGACGGAGGGGTTTGGCACCTCGATGTCGGCTCGTCACATCCTGGGGCTGGAGAAGGTCCCAAGGGTTGGGCTGTTCGCCCATTAAAGTGGCACGCGAGCTGGGTTCAGAACGTCGTGAGACAGTTCGGTCTCTATCTATCGTGGGCGCATGAAATTTGCGTGGCTCTGACACTAGTACGAGAGGACCGTGTTGGACTGACCTCTGGTTTACCGGTTGTGCCGCCAGGTGCATTGCCGGGTATCTAAGTCGGGATTGGATAAGTGCTGAAAGCATCTAAGTACGAAGCCAGCCACAAGATTAGATTTCTCAGGGTCGTTGTAGACTACGACGTTGATAGGATGCAGGTGTACAGGCAGCGATGTCATAGCCGAGCATTACTAATTGCCCGTCCACTTTTTGCCTTCCGTGTATGGAGGTATATACGTTCAGCAATGTATGGACACTTTACTTTTTTCTCATCATGTCTGCCTTATTCAGGTGACTACAGCACCGGGGTTCCACCTCTTCCCATTCCGAACAGAGAAGTTAAGCCCGGTCACGCCGATGGTACTGCGTAACAGTGGGAGAGTAGGTAGTCGCCGTTTTCAGAAGAAGCCTCCGTGTCTGATAAGGATACGGAGGCTTTGTTCGTTT
>NZ_QSOO01000039.1:0-915 GCF_003436255.1 Bacteroides sp. D20
CAGAAAGGATAAAATTTACTTTTAGACCTTTTGGGATAGCCCTTATTAATACTTCAGATAAAATTCCTAAGGTTATATTTTCAATCCTTTGGACCGGGTTTCCTCCTTGGCATACAGCCCCGGATGCCCAGTTATGGTGTGATTGGCGATAATACTTTCCGATGGATTGCGTATTTGCGGTGATGTATCTTCGGGATATTGCCTGATACCGTTTCGCACACCTTTCGCTTCCGGTTTGACCTGTTGCCCTTCATGCTCCTTTTCGGTGATTTCGGGTGTAGGCGGCGCAAGTTCCAGCTGTATCTTGCGGTCAAGGGCGGCAAGTTCGGACTTCAACTGTTTCAGTTCTTCCTCCTTCTTCCACACCTTGCCTGCTATCTCCTGCAACTGCGGTATCTCACGTTCCAAGACCTCATTCTTCGCTTTATACTGGTCGATGATGGAGGGGATTCTCTCAATCGCGTTGAGGAAGTTGCGGGCGGCGGCCAACGGGTCAGCCAGCGCCAGATGCCCGTTGTTGTAGGTGTACTTGTAGTTCCCCTCGACCACGAAGCGGTTGTCGGTAAACTCCAATCCCTCTTTGAGTATCCTTTCGCTGACCACCTTTATCGGGAAACCGTAAAACTCTCCAACCTGCGTGTACAACCCTCCGGTCGTGGCATTCTTGGCTATCTCCTGCAAACGCTTTCCGATGACTTTCTCATCGGCGGAATCCACTCCGTCCACCTTTATTATATTAAGGTGATTGCCCTCCTTGTCGGTCTGCACCACAGAGAGGAAGCGGTTCCAGTCCTCCGTCATGGCATCTATGAAAGCTGTGTTGTTGCCCAGCTCGCGGGTCTTCGATTCCAGCTTGAACTCCGAATCACGCTTGCCCTTGTTGAACGACTTGCGTTCCCCTTCGAGCGAGGCGAT
>NZ_QSOO01000039.1:925-4057 GCF_003436255.1 Bacteroides sp. D20
CAAACGCTTTCCGATGACTTTCTCATCGGCGGAATCCACTCCGTCCACCTTTATTATATTAAGGTGATTGCCCTCCTTGTCGGTCTGCACCACAGAGAGGAAGCGGTTCCAGTCCTCCGTCATGGCATCTATGAAAGCTGTGTTGTTGCCCAGCTCGCGGGTCTTCGATTCCAGCTTGAACTCCGAATCACGCTTGCCCTTGTTGAACGACTTGCGTTCCCCTTCGAGCGAGGCGATACGTTTTTCCAGTTTCGCCTTGTCCAGCAGGTCGGTGTTGCCGGATAGCAACGCCATATATTCCGAGAAGTTCATGCCCGATTTCTCGTCCATTGCCCCCTCGTCGATGGTACGCGCTTCCATAGCACCGCTTTTAAGCTGGCTGATGAAAGTCTGCTTGCAGTGCAGGAGGTTGAACTTGTAACTGTCCAGTGATTTTTCCACCGCGTAGATTATTACGTCCACGTTGTTCCCGGCGAAATGCTTGGCTATCTCGTTGCCTGCTCTAACTCCCCGTCCGTCACGCTGTTGCAGGTCGGACGGTCGATCGGGTAGGTCAAGGGCATTACTGCCCTCTTCCCCCCTCAGAACCGTACGTGAGGGTTTCCCCTCATACGGCTCAAGCTTTTCAAAGTCTCTGTTCGTGTGCAGAGACCGGCTCATCCTACTTCTTGTTTCCATTGTTTTTACGGGATAATTTGAAACATTCATCATGAACCAACAGATTGCATTTCCGTCCGTCTTGTACGGTCGGCATTACATTCCATGCCTTATGCGTGTCAATCGGTTCACCACATATCGGACATTTCCGACCTTGCTTTTCCCATAGGTAAAGCAGGGATTTACGTCCTTTCAGCGTCACAAGCATCTTTGACTTCATTCTTTTATTGAAGTACAGGCGGCAGTCTGCGTCAAACGGATTCATGTCCCCCTTTATCTGCGTATATTGCAGAAAAGGAAACGAAGATGCCAGTTTCAACAAGGTAAGTTGGTCTTCTTTGCCGTTTGATTTCTTGAACTTAGCCGCAAAAGTCCAGCTGTTCCCTCGGATATTGTGCCAATAGCGGTCTTTTATCCACTGTTTCCCTTTCTTGGAATGACGGCGTTTAGCCCATTGCCACAAGGCGAGAAATATCTGATGGTCAATTCTGTGAAAAGAATCACGTGTCGCCCCATGCTGATAATATGCTCCCCATCCTCGGATTTTAGCATTCAACATCCTGATTAATGATTCCTGCTTGCAACCCTTATGGCCTTTTGTCACCTTACGGATATTCTCCATAAAGCGTTTTTCGGCTTTCTTGGTCGGCTTGGTCAATATTTCATTGCCGTATTTGCGGATGTTGAAACCGAGAAAATCGAAACCGTCACGGATATTGGTTATCACCGTCTTTTCTTCTGATAAGGTCAGACCTCTTTCAGACATAAAGTCGGCTACCAATGGCTTGATTTCCTTTTCAAGTGTTTCACGGTTCTCGCAGGTAATTATAAAGTCATCAGCGTAGCGGACAAGATTCACCATTGGCGAATATAACTTACCTTTGATTCTAACTCGTTTATATTTCTCTGCAAGGACTTTCTGCAATCCATCCAATGTCATATTGGCAAGCGTGGGAGAGATAATGCCACCTTGTGGCGTTCCCTCCTCTGTCGGGAACATCTGTTTGTTGAAGATATAGCCGCATTTCAACCATTTTCGGAGCATTGCCTTATCCATAGGGATGTTGGCAAGCAGCCATTCATGGCTGATATGGTCGAAGCACCCCTTTATGTCACCCTCCAGAATCCATTCGGGAGAATAGCCTTTTCGGAGAATGTTATGGCATTGCATTACCGCATCCATACAGCGACGTTCCTTGCGGAAACCGTATGAACGTGTGTCGGCTGTTGTTTCCGACACTGGTTCCAATGCCATGAGGTAGAGTGCTTGCATGGCTCTGTCTTTCATTGTCGGTATTCCCAACGGTCGCAGTTTGCCATTACTCTTCTTGATGTGGACTCTTCTCAGCGGCTTCGGCTGGTAGCCTCTGCGTTTGAGTTCGCTTATCGCTTGTGTTTTTGCTTCGGGTTTCTCCCATGTTTCCATGTCCACCCCGGGGGTGTTGCCACCTCCGTTAGAAGTAACTCTCTTTACGGCTAAGGCTTTTGCGTAAAAAGAGTGGGTCAGCGTCCACTGCAAGGCTTTCACCTTGTTGTATCTGCCTTCCTTCTGAGCCTTTACAATACGCGCTTGTAGCTTTCTGACAGCCAACTCCGCTTTAGTCCAGTCTATTCTGTCCCAAAGTGTTTGCTGATTGTCAGCAGGCGCACACGATGTCTTGTTTTCGTTCATTTGCTTTCCTCCTTTTGAAAGTTCTAAAAGTTAATTGTAAAGAATCACCATTTGACAACATTCGGTTTGATTGCCTACCTAATGTCGTCACAGAAGTCTGCCCACTTTCGTGTCGGATGATGTCGCCCACATCAGCCCGTGATGTCGGTTCAATCCGTATCCGCTCCATTACAGAACGGCATTCGCTTTTTCTGTTATCTTATACCTGCACACCATTCGGCTTTCATTGCTGTCAGCTTACCTGTCATTTTTACATGACAGGAGATATACAGGCTTACCATGTTCCACATAGATAACTAACGGATAGGTTAGGTTCTGTCTCATCCTCCGGCGGTGCTTATATCCGTGTAATCCTACCATGGAGAGGATTAACCGACCGCTTCCCTTTTGGGTAGAGTGTGCCAGTATCTTACACTCTTTCGTGACATTACGAAGTTTACTAACAGTTCGCTTGCGCTAACCATACTATCCAGCCTCGCCACTCTACGGTATGATACTAACCGTACTTGACTTCCCCTCACGGTTCTGTCTTGTCTTGCGAAAGTGTACTTCGTCCCGACCGCTTAATACAACATTAAGGTGCATCGGTCGGTAGGCTACCGCTGACGGAACAGCGGGTTAAAGCTGATACCCGTAAGTATCATTCCAACAATTATCTATGCGACTTCATGTCGCACCCACGGCGTATCAAGATGATGAATTGCCACACACCGTTTCTGTGCGTTCACACCCGTTCCGAGCATGGAGGTGGAGCCGAACAGCACACGCACCGTCCCGGCGTTCATGGCGTCTATCACCGCCTT
>NZ_QSOO01000004.1:0-15481 GCF_003436255.1 Bacteroides sp. D20
TAAACAAATTATTAATCAGAATTCTGTTGCATTTGCAAGTTGAATTCAGCATTTATGAAAAATATAGCCGTTATATTTCAAAAACATTATATTTGCAAACGTGGGTAATATAATAGAATATGAGTTATCTAAAAATACCAGTAAGTTTACAGTCTGCTGTCAACGGAAAGTTGAAACGCTGCTCTTTTGAAGAGTCTATCGCACAGCAGATAATGTTGCTGATAGTTTCCCATCATGGAGAAGTTGTCGGCAAAGAAGACTATGGCTCTGTCATTTGGGAACTTGAGTTCAGCCAGCTGGTGAAAATAAGCGATTGGGAAACCAAGGTTCAGGAATCCCTGACTGAGTCCATCCTTACTTATGAAAGACGACTGACTGATGTCAAAGTCGATGTTCACCTCTCAGAAATAGACAGTGATAACAAGAGGAATACGCATATACGCCGTAAAGCCCAGATAACGGTTACGGGTAGAGTTGGTCTGACAGACCAGCCGTTCCATTTCAGTACACTTGTTTATATTAGTCCGCTTTCACAATAATTAATAAGGAGTATTTATGGCAGATAGAAAATTGATCGAAATAAAAGAGCGGATATTAAAGTATGCAATGGAGTCCTGGGGCATTACTGATTCCCGCAATATGGATCCGGTAGTTGATCTGTTATTGGATGTTTTTGCCTATGAATCAGCCCGTCTTCATCAAGATATAAAAAAACTTGATTCCCGCATATTGTATCAGCTGTCTCGAATTCTTATCGATAATAAATGGTCGCTACCGATTCCCGCACACGCTTTGATGTCTGTTAATCCCAGCTCGGAAGAATCGTGTGTGCTTGATGCGGAAGATCATTTCTATACGGAAAAATTTGTTTTTGGAAAGGAAAGTGTTCAGGTGTTTTTTACACCTCTTTTCTCTTATCCTCTGATCAATGCCGAAATTAGTTTAGTCGCTTATGGAGATTCCATCAAGATAAACTCGGAAAAACACTCTTATTCCACCCAATTTTTAACTAAGAAAAATCAGGTGGAATCCTATGTTGTATGGCTTGGGGTTTCTATAGAGGAAAAGCAATTGGCGGGGCTACAAGACATAACGCTTTGCCTGGTTCCCCATGATGCATTCCTATTGACTTTTTTGAAAATGGCCCAGTTTTATGACTGCACAGGTAAAGAGTTGCCGGTAATGCATGGAATTGATATTCCGGATTCATTTAATAACGCCCATTATTACGAAGAGATTAAAAGCTTTTATAGCAACTATTATTTCAAAATAAACTTGGCTGGAGCGAACAAAATGCCTCAAACGATTGAACAATTATTTCCAGTTAAGGAGCCTATTAAAGATGTAGATACAAAAGGAAAATACTTCTGGATTAAGATCAAATTACCAGAAGTATTTAACAATACTACCTGCATTGAGGATTTGGATATTTACTTGAATACGTTTCCCGTTGTCAATAGAAGGATGCTTTATAAACAGCACAATTTCACAAGCAACGGTCGTATCATCCCTCTACCCAGTCCTAAAGGTTCGTATTTTCTAAGCATACGCTCCCTTTATGACAACAAGGGGAAGAAATATATTAACCGTTTGCAACAATATGAAGAAAATCCGACAGGAATTTTTGATTTGTATTTCGGTGATCTGGAACGTTTTGATTCAGACAATGCGGCTGATCTTATCACTCAAGTTTTACAGCGGATCAAAGAAGACGGAAATGCTTTTGCCGCTTTGAATCCGGATATGCTCACTACCTCCCTTAAAGATTTATTCTCAAAACTAAACGAGGTGGAAAAAAATCTCGGAGCGGCAATCAAGAATGACAAAAGAGAGCGGGTCTTCGCATTAACCGTACCTGACCCTGATGCTACAAGCGCAGAAATAAAGTTTTGGATAACTGCCGGAACATTGGCTAACGGTCTGGATGAAAGAGCTTTCATCCAACAGTTCAATATGGAAAAGTATGATGCGGCAAGTCTTGTATTTAGGACACGTGTACAAGGAGGAAAGATCCATACGGAAGATGCCGATTTGATTCACAGTCTCAGATATGGTCTTATCAGTCGGGACCGCATTGTTTCCAAGCAAGATATTCAAAATTACATATACCATAAAATAGGGAATAATGTAGAGTCTGTACAAGTCAAAGACGGAGTTACCATTTCGCCGGAGAGAAAGAAAGGATTTGCCCGCGTTATGCAAATAGAAATCAGATTAAAGCAGGATATAGAAAACTTACCGGACTTATCTGTATTGGCCCATTTTCTTGAAAAGGATATGGCAGAACGTTCTGTTTGTAATTCATCTTATAAAATAGTATTTCTATGATAAACAGTGATTATAGCCCCAGTCTGACTGCCGCCATAAAAGTTGCCCAAGGTATGGCCCGTCAGGAAAAACAAAGCACTTATGGTGTACCCCATCTCGTCCTGGCCATGCTGACAGAGAGTACCGGCCTTTCGGATATTTTGCATTCGATGCAAAAGGATGTTGCTTACCTTATGGAATGGTTCGATACCCGTAGGGAAATGTACTCCTCCCCGGAAAGTGATTCCAGTGAGATTGTTCCGGACGATGATCTGGCCAGGGTCTTTGATGAAGCTGAACGCTCCAAAATCAAATTAGGTAGCGACAGCATTGATGCGTTATGCATATTTGCCGCAATATCCCGTGAGGGAGTTATCTATTCCCACCAGCAAATCGAAATCCTTGGTGTTTGCGAAGAGGATATTCTAAAGTTTTACAATGCTTTGACCCCAGCTTATTCCTATCAAGGAGAGGAAAACAGTATACTGGCGTCCTTCCCTTATGCGGAAAATCTGAAAACTGAAGCAACTATCACAGCCGGGGAGATTGTAGTCGGGCGTGATAAAGAGATAAGGACGATGCTTGAATGTCTGGAACGTTCCGAAAACAAGGGGCTTCTGATTGTTGGCGATTCCGGTATAGGAAAAACAGCCCTTATAGATGCCTTTGTGAAAGAAATCTGTCATAATAAGGATGAACTGCTGCAGCAGGTTTCTATTGTGGGGCTGAATACAGCCAAGCTGCTTGCTGCAACTTCTTCAGAAAATGAAATAGCACAAAAGGTTGTCGCCTTAATGCACAAATTGAATCAGTTGGACCGTGTCGGTCTGGTAATAGATGATTTGCAGGTATTGCTTGAAAATGGAACTTCAGGAAAGGCGACCACTTTGATTAATATCCTCAACGCACAGATTAGCGAAGGGGCATGTAATCTTATACTTACGATTACTAATGACGCATATCGGAAACATATAGAAAAACACTCCATAGAAAGTCGGTTGGATATTATAAAAATAGAAGAACTGGATCATTCCACGCTGTTATGCTCCCTCTACCGGCATAAAAATAGAATAGAAGAATATTATGGGCTCAGCATTGCGGATAACTGTGTCCTGAATATAATACAACTATCCAAACGCTATTTCAAAGAACGAAATTTGCCATCAGCTGCCATTGACCTCTTGGACAGAACAGCTGCAGCCGTACGCTTGTGCAATAAGAATTCGATAAATACAATCAAGAATTTTCAAAAAGAATTGCAGAACTTGTTGGAAGAAAAGGGTGACAATATCAGCAACTCAGACTTGCAGATGTTTTATCGTATGATTTTCAACAAGGCAGGCGCAGTTCTTACAACCAAACTTTCAGATACTTATGTCTGGAATGACGATGATGACAATAAAGTCAAAATCCAATGGATAGAAAAAATACTTTCCGAATTGGAAGAATTGTCCTCTTGCAGTATTAAAGAAGTGACTCCGGCAGAAGTAGAGGCAATTGTGGCTGAATGTACCAATATCCCCATCGGTAAAATTCAGGCAAGAGAAAAAGACAGGCTCTTGGGAATAGAGAGCAAACTTCGGGAAAGGGTCAAAGGACAGGATAAGGCTATTACCACATTATCGGATGCGATTATTGAATCCCGCAGCGGATTGAGCGATCCGAAAAAGCCAATCGGTTCATTCTTCTTTTTAGGCCCTACAGGAACCGGAAAAACAGAATTGACCAAATCTTTGGCAGAACTTTTGTTTGATGACGAGTCAGCCATGATTCGTTTTGATATGTCAGAATTTAAAGAAGAACATTCAGCCGCATTATTATACGGAGCTCCTCCGGGATATGTCGGTTATGAGGAAGGGGGGCTTTTGGTCACTCAAATCCGACAAAAGCCTTATTCTGTCGTCCTTTTTGATGAAATAGAGAAAGCACATACCAGTGTATATGATGTCTTCCTTCAAATGATGGACGAAGGTAAGATACATGACAAGCTGGGCCGGGAAGGAGATTTTTCCAACTCTATCATTATTTTCACATCCAATATCGGCAGCCAGTGGATTGTTGAGCAGATACAGGCCGGACATACGCCGAGTTCAGCAAAATTGACTGAAGTTATGGCCCAATATTTCAGGCCGGAGTTTTTAGGACGTTTAACGGAAGTGGTTCCGTTTTCACCCATTGATGAAAAGGTTGCACAGGAGATTTTCCTGCTACATTTTTCACGCCTGCAAAACCAGTTGTTAAAACAGAAAAATATATCTTTGGAATTGTCGGAAGAGGCTCTTCGCCACCTCTCGCAAAAAGGGTTTTCTCCAAAATACGGAGCGCGTCCAATTGCAGGGGTTATCCGGACATACATTAAAAAGAATATATCAAGGCTTATAGTCTCAGAACAAATCAAGCCCGGAGACAACATTATTGTAAACTGTAGAAACGATGAACTTGTATGGGAACTCCAGTAACTCGAAAAGAGAAAATAAACCGGTTAAAACGTAGCCCGGCCAACAATTATATCGCTGAGATCTTCTTCGAAGAATTACAATTCATATTGGGAGAGGATTTACAGGATCAGGTCATGGTTATCTGTCATGGCATGAACACCCGTACACAGTCGAAAGATATTTTGAGTGCCTCTGTCCGTTATGTATCCACCTTGAATTCATACAAGGAGATCGTCACATTGCATCTGGCCCGTAACAGTATATATCATCAACTGCCGGAATTGCTGTTTCACCCTCTGGTTATAAGTACCCCCGGAATGAGCAACCGGGAGATTGTGGAAGCCATACGCGCCAATAAAAGCAAAGAAAAGGAATTGGTAGCATTCTTTTCCCCATTTGATACGGCTTTTTTCAAGGAACATGTAAAGATAAACAGCCGCTATCTGAATTTTTTCACAGATTCCGCATCCCGGGAAAACTTGAACTCGATCATTGAAACACTTCTGAATGTCCCATTATCTATTTCTGCTCACCAGAAGTACAAATTATTTCTTTTCCTGTGCAATGCTGAAAAATACAAGGAAAATTTGCCGGAAATAGAACGGATATTCCTCATTGTGTTGAATCTGAGAATACAGCTCAAACTTATTCCGCATGTGATGACAGCTTCCATATACCACCCCATTGGTGAAGGTATATTGGGGGAAACCCTGGGACTGAACGGAGAGGTCGAATGCGAAGAGGATGATCTGGAAGCCATGATTGAGTTTGAGCAAACGCAATCAGTTGACGATTATCATTACCTGACCAATACTGTTGCAACCGTATCCACTATTTTGGAATTCTTCATACTTTCATTCCGTAAAATTCATGTAAAGTATAGAATTGTCGGAGAAATCGACTGCATTTTAGGCGAAAAGCGTTTGGGATATGATATGAATCTGTAACAACTTAAATATGTAGAACATGGAAATATTACTATCTTTCTTTATCAAATATTTGTTGGCCCCCTTGCTTATGGTGGTCATGCTTTTCATTCTGAACGGAATGAAAAGTCTCAAACGGAAACTCAGTATGAAAAAAGCCATTATTTTCATACTTATTGCGGCTTTAATTATCGCTTTGCCCAGCCTTTTGGGATTTCTCCGGAACGAATTTGTTTGGGGTGGGCTTAGTCTCACGGTTTTATGTTATATCTGCTTGGGCTTTCTTTTTTGGAGATTCACAAGTTCGGACTTATTCAAAGCCATCGGACTGGGAGAGTCAGCCGGAGGGATTGTCTTGTTGCTGTCAATTTCCGGAATGCTGGGCGGTTGGATATATTATCTGGTGTTTGAGTGGTTAAGCCGTTTGCCCTATGCTTTCTGGTGTGCCTTGAATGTGGTCTGGATTATGGTTCCTTACATGATAATGTTAGGTAGAAAACTGTTCCTGTTGATTCCACCTCCGATTTATACTCCATGGGAACTGGCTTTCGGTACGTTCGACCGTAACTATTGGGACAATATCGACAGCTTTGAATCCAAATCGGTAAAGGTTAAAATCAATCGGAAGATCGGTGACAAGTTCTACGCTTCGCTGGTAGTCAGGTTGCCCGATGGCATCTCGTTAGGGAACTGGTTCAATTGGTTCATCGAGGACCAAAACAGACGTTTCCCCCAAAATAAAATCGAGACGGAGAAAGACGGCTATAAAATCGGATGGATGTTTTATACCACGAAATGGTTCAGTTACCCTTTGTGGATACGCATTCTGGATCCTGAAAAAACCAGTGAGCAGAATGGTATAAAAAACAACTATCCTATATATATTCGAAGAGTAACAGCAGCCACTACTGCAACAAATGAATAAAGGTATGAAAATGGAACATTTGCCGATTAATTGGGTCAACGGCTTAAAGTTGACCGCAAACCATTTCTTCGGGAACTACCATAGTGTAATGGAATCACTTTATAGAAGTACGGAAGAGAGGTTGACAGACTACAATTATGGATTGGGAAAATCGTTTGATAATTCAAACGAAAATGTAGAGTTTGCCATTAACGGAGAATCGCTTGACACATTGTCCGTCAGACTAAAAATGTGCAATGCAATAACCCGGAGCGGTTTACCCGTTCTCTTTTATGAGGGTCTATATGGAGATTATGTGCCGACGGCCACATTGACCGATAAGAATCCTCTGCCTATGGATGATAATTCTTATCTTATTTTGGTCGCTGTAAACCCGAACAAGCTGATTCCTGTCGGAGAGCCGGATCCCGAGGAAGTTCCGTTGCATCACCCGTATGTCTTGCCGCATATAGACTTGCATCTTCTTCCTAAAGTTCAGGTAAACAAGACTTTCTACAATAAAAATTTTTTAGTGATAGGAGAAATAAAAACACATGGAAATACATTCTCCATTGACCGTCAATATATCCCTCCCTTGCAGAAAGCCGCTCACCATGACGGAGTAAAGGTATTTATCAGTCAGCTGACGCATACGCTTCATGCCATAAAAGAAGACATACGGTTGATTTATAGCCGAAATTTGTCTGATAAGCGCAGGGATGTTTTAGCCAACAATACGTTTATTTTATGTGAAGCCTTCACCGGTTTTTATGACAGACATATTTTCTTTATCGAGCAGATTGCCAAAGAGCAGTCTCCGATTTTTCTTGTACAAACTGTCAATGAACTGGCCAACGGGCTTATTTCCGCATTGCAAACACTTCCGGAAACGATACGCGAAGAATTGCTGCAATATTACTATGAGTGGACCAACATCACACCGTCGGATTTTATGCACAGCATAGACAGTGTTGTTGGCATTACTTATAACCACGTAGACATAGGGGCGTCGTTGCGCGTGTTGGGAGGATTCATGACACTTTTAGGAACGATGTTCCACAAAATGGGAGAATTGGAATACATTGGACTGGTTCGCGAAAACATTGTAGTGAGCGAGGAAAGTTCTTCTCCTCTTCCTGAAGAGAAGAAAAAGAAATGGTCTTTCATGTAATGCTAATGTTAACTAAATCTTAAGATATGGAAGCTTCAAACATGGATGAGCGCCAACAGGCTAAATGGGCCTTTCTTATCATATTTGTCGCCACATTGGTTATAGTCACATTATGTGGAAGCATTTCGATAATCACGGCTCAAAAAGGTATTGCGCTGCTCGAAAGCAAAAAAACGGAGTATGACGAATTGTTCAAGAAACAGGCCGAATTCAATTTCCAAATAGAAGGGTTGTTTCGTGATTTGAACAGTTTGAAGGTCAAGCGGAGGAATGCGAGCGAACATAAGCACATGCAGAACTTGATTACCAAAAAACGGTTGCTTATGGAAAATGAGATCGCAAGTTCCCCGCAGAACATGCAGAATCACGAGATATACCGGATTATGCTTGAACAGATAAAAACAATCCAGTCTACAATGGATAATCTCGACCGGGAAAGTAAAAAGCGGGAATCCAATGTCGAACAACTGGAAAAATGCCGGCAAAAATATCAGGAATTAACAAAAAACAAATTGAACAAGCCATGACGAAAGATGAAAATATTTGGGGAAACGTCCGCTTTGTCTTATTGCTGGGATTCTCCGTTCTGCTTATTTTTATTATTCTGGGCAAATATGTTTTTGATGTGCCCATGAAAGAAAGTTCCGATCTGATCAAGGATATCAATCATTCGGAAATGGTATTCGAGAAACAAAAGGAGTATGGGAAACGGTCTAAGGTTATATGGAACCAGATAGACTCGTTGGACTTTAATGTTCATCAGGTACAGCGTATGGATGAAATCAAAGGTGAGATATCCCATTTGCGTGATATTTACACCCAAAATAGTATGAGTTCGAAATTCTTGTTCGGAATCTTGGCTTCAAAAACCTTAAAAATCCAATTCGACATCAGGGAGGAACTTAATAGTCTGATACGCAATAACGAACTTATAGAGAAAGATCTGGAAGAATGTAAAGCTAATATATAACCAATATGGATGATAAAAGAAAAATTACGGTCATTGCACTGGGTATATTGGCCATAGGCGCTATTGTCATAGCATTGTTCCTGCCATCAAAATCCAAGCTTGGCAATATTGACTTCTATGTGTTCGACACTAACGACAACTATCATTATGAGGTGAACGAACAGTTGGAATTCATGGTAAACGATACGATGGCAGTCAAAGGAAGGAATCTGGTCTGGCAAATGGGTAATGGAGATGTTCTCTCAGGCAGGCGGGATATAAAGTATACGTACCGACAGCCCGGGAAATATCTGGTCACTTTGGCTATTGATAACAATTATTCCGTAAACAAATACATTAAAGTTATTTCCGGAACTGATCGGGCGGCCATCGATTCTGTTCCGCGCATATACGGCACATCCGAGGGATATCAGGGTGAGGAACTGGTATTTGCAGCGGAAGGATATGGGATGGATACATGGTTATGGGAGTTTGGCGAAAGCGGCACGGTGGATGCGTACGACCAGCAGGTCGTTTACACCTATGAAACACCGGGAGAATATACGGTTACATTACAGACCAATACAACAAAATACCCGATAAAACACCATATTACTATCCTGCCCCGCTTTGAGAAAGCGGAAGAAACGGTTACTGTCGATTCTATCACGCTTGTGCAGGATGATATCCGGAAACACTTGCAGGCCATTGCAAATGCCAAAGTGTCCCAGCATGGTGTTTATTATGAACATGTCAACTATATCCGGAATAAATATTTTTGTATTCCCGCTGATCGTGTAGCAGTGGTGGTCAATGGTGAAAAATACAACGATTTTACCGGATATTGTCAGGGACTCCATTTTTTGGAAAGCAACAGTAAGAAACATATCCAAATCGATGAAGTCCATATCGACAGGATTTCGTGTATTTCTACGATACAAGTAACTCAAAGTTATACAGAAAAATGAAACAGTCATATCGTTACCACATATGCATACTGCTCTTTGTTTTGACGGGGGGCATTTGTTCCATTCCTGTCCATGGGCAGGTTTCGGCGTGGAACAAAACGAGAATTGTCGGGAAAAATGTTTTCAACTACCATCCTGATACGGACAAACGCCCTTCCGTGAAAAAGGATCGGAGCAATTTGATTGTATATTCTGACAGAAATGGAAACCAAGCCTATGAAGATCCTTATTTTCAGCGTAAAAGGAAGAAAGAGAATATAGGAACACCATATTATGTCATAGGAGAAAAAAACGGGACCTATAAATTGGTAGAAGTCAAGCCGGATATACTTGGTAAGCCCAAAGTATTTTATAGCTTTCTTCTAAATAAAAAAAGACATTTCAAAGACCCGGACAAGGTTGATTATGCCGGCTGGATACCAGTTGACAATGTCCTGATGAACAATCACGCCTATGTGGACAAAAAAAATAACCGGCCAATAAAATACCGGATTGGAATGACGGATTTGAGCCGGCTTTTCAGTTTATCCAGATATTTTAGGGGGGATACTTTAAGCGTTTATGGCGAACCATTCTTGAAGAACCGGGTGGATGGAGGTGTATTGAACGGGCAAATAGTCTATGCTTACAAATATGACAAAAGCAAACGCTCCGTTCTGATTTCCGATTCTCCTTCCTTGGAAGATGCTTCCAGAAAAATCTTAGGATGGATACCTGCCGATTTACTTGCTGAAGTCGGGCAAAACCGGGCGTTTCTAACTGGTATTGAAAATGTTTCCGATTCTATCTTGGGGGTTACGCACGCTTTGGATACTTTTTATATTCATGAAACCAATCTGCAATCACCGGTGCTGTTCGATTATATGGGTAATAGGCGGGATTGTCATTTTCCCGCATCGGAAAACACAGAAATAAATATCCCGTTATTGGTTTGGAGCAAACAGTGGAACAACCTTATAAATATCAAAGGCGGAAATATACATTCCGGGGATATCAGGCGAATGGAAAAAGAAAACAAATTGGTCAATGTCCATTTCCTGTATTTTGATTCCGAGCAGAAACAGGCTAATATATTTTGTAACACATTGCAAAATATGAAATTAAAATTTTCACCGGAGGTAGACTATGCCTTTACCGCTACCTGCGTATCACCTATGGGGAATCGTTATTCTTCGCTGCTCTCTGAGTTTTCCGAATGGCTTGATTTTATCAATAATGACAGCATTTCATATAAATCACGCTATGATGACGGTGCGGGACTTGAAGCCGCTCTGAAAAGAATTCTGGAGGATGTCAGCGGTGCTGTATTCGACAAGAACTTGTTTATTGTTTTAGGAAGCAGGCAAAAACTGGATTTGAAGGATAAGCTGATTGCTCAAATCGGGAGAAAATCCGGCGGTTTCCTGTTTGTTCAGACAAAACGTTCATACGATACGCCCTATCAGGATTTTATCTTACAGGCTAAGTTCATTCTTGATAAACTCTCTAAAGAATATACCAATTCCACGGCCGATTATATCGTGGATGACAAACTGGTGAAACTCGAACTGTTTCGAAACATGGAAACGGAAGATGCCAATGTCTATCTGTTTGATGTACCGAACAACAGTCTTTCTTTTGGAGGCATTCTCTTTCCTAAAGGTCGGGGAGAGCTTCAAAACACGACATTGGAGCTTGCTTTGGATTCCATTAATTCACAGATCCAGACAATAAATCATACTTTATTGACTTCTTTGTTGTTCCATGAAAGCAGACTTGGCACATTACGCAGCCGTCCCACCCATGATTTGAGAGAGATATTCATGCGTTCGGAACTGGCAGACTCCATGCGGTTGGAACGTATTGACCGTAATAGCATATCCGATGTCTATTTCACGAAACTCTCTGTTCCGGATTCTATAATGCAGAGATACAAGGATGGTTACCTGTTCAGTGAAGCCGAACTTGAAAACCTGCTTCAAAACTATCGGGGGCTTCTGCCGGAATTCTCAGGCAGTATTCAGAAGAAAGAGTTTCGGGTACTTCGCAAAGTGTACAAAAAGCAAAGAAAGAATCAGAACCGGGAGTTTCATCGCAAAGTATTGCGCAAAAATGCGGTTGTAGCCGATTTCTTTTATTACGGAACCGGTATAGAAGTTAATGAAGAATTGTTCCATGAGCTAAAGGCACGGCGTTTGAGAACCAGAAAGTGCAGAAAAAATAATTTCCATGTTATCTATCCGGCAACCATTGAGAAGTTGAAAACGCTGGAAGGTATGTATTTGCAAGGTTCTTATAAAACTGTGACAATCGCAGGAAATACTTATTACTTTATTCCCAAACATTTATTACCTTAGAATATGGAATCAACCAAAGAATCATTACAAGAAGAGATTTTAGAGATACTTTATCAGAAAAATCTTCAGACTCCTACATGGACTACATGTAGTGGGATTGCCTGGCTTGTCAAGGATATCAAAGTGACCGAGCGTAGTGTACGTGAGGTTTTGGACTGGCTGGTGAAAAACGATCTGGTTCTGTGTCAGGCTGACAAATATCAGATAAGCAAACGTGAATTCATTGAGATGTCCAAAAGAAAGAAAATACAGGAACGGGAAATGAACACTCAAGAGAGCGTACAGGAAAATGCCGATGTACATACCCCGTCTTTCCAATCAGAAAAACGATGTAAAGGAGTGGATGGCAGAAATGTACAGAAAAATAATCTTCTTTGTGTGGCTATAGCATTGGTGGCATTTTTATTGAGCGGCATACTTATTGGTATTTTGTTTTTCAACCATTATGCCCGTGAAAAAGCACCTCTTCCACACATGATAGAAAATCAGGATAGTATCCAGTTGCAAGGATTGCAAGTGAGAAGCATGGGATACTTGAAGGATGAATATACCCTAAATAGGAACTTCAAAAACATATCCGCTTCATTAAGCGAACAACAGGCTGTCAATAAAGAAATGCAAAGATTGCTCCGTATCCAGCAGGAACAGATCAACTGTTTAGTTGTGTTGAATAAGGAACAGGCCGGCATAATTGAACGGAACCAAAGGGAGACATATATTTACCTGTGGATAATCGGAGTGGCTATTTTAGCAACAAGTTCACTCCTGATAGCTTGGTATTGGAAACGTAATAATATTAATTAAATTAGATTTATGACTCGTGAAAAGAAAAAAATTACAATCGAAGTAGACCCATTGCAGGGTGCCGTCACTATCGGATTGTTGAAGGGGATTTTCCCAAGTATTATCAGGCAACTGGAAATACAGGGAGGTGATAAGCTTCATTTTACCAAAGTGGATGACATGCAGGAGGTCTTGGAAGAAATATATGAAAAATGCATTCGGGAAACCGATATTCGGAAAAAGCTTTTGGAAATGGGTATAGAACTGCCCAATTAGGCATAATCAAAAAGAGGGCTGTCTTCAAATAAACTTGAAACAGCCCTTTGTTGTATGGATAATTAAAATGTGCAGGAGGTTTACAGCTTATGGCATCTTTATATATACCTCCCAATACAGAGATTATCCTTTCTTTTTCCAACCAATTAGACTGAGATGCATGTCATTGAAATCGTCATCGTCTTGGTCTTCTATGAGCCAAGTGTAGCAGCGGGCTACTTCTTTCCCGTCTACCTCAACGAAGTTCTTGTTAGATTCCATCCGAATCTTCACGGATTGGGGAATATCTATTAGCATGCGCAATTCTTTGCCAAGCTGGACTGCGGAACCTTGCGCCAAAGGAGGATTTATGTCTGTAGACGCTTTACTGCCCGAGAAATAAGTAGTACATTCGTCTTTTAAGGTAACGGTAATACGGAAAGCCGCTTGAGTGGTGCAAAACCAAGAGAGTAAATAACCTTGTGGCATATCGATGACCTTGTCGCGCGAGTCGGCCAAGAGTTCAATGTTTTTAAGTTCTGTTTTCATATCTGCGTGATTTTAAGGATAAAAATTATAAAGAAAGCCGATTACCAGTCAGCCACGATGAATTCACCGGCGGATTCGATATTGTCAGCTTGCTGGCGAGTGACGTTCAGGATATCGTTATGCTTGAATCCAACTTTATTGAAATCGCCTATAGAACGGATGAGATGCTTCTTCGCACCAGAGTAGAAGTAGATTTCTTCATCACACTTCATCAAACAGGCCGACTCGGACAAGGGTTCGCCTTCAGGCATAGAGTCAAGGAAAACTTTCAAGACCCGGTGTATGGAATCCGTTCCAGCAAATAACGCCTGATAGGTGTTCATGTTGGGGATAAGGCAACGTTTGCCCCCTATGATAAGGTAAATGGCATTCTCGCCTTCGGCAGCTACTAAGCTTCCATCCAAATAGTCCACAGGAGCCACTTCCATTGCTTCGATATCCTGCAGGCTGTTTATCGTTAGGCTGCCCAATATATGGTCTTCCTTTGTCCAAGCACCTTCACGAGTATCTTTCTCAGCTAAGAACTTTTCAATGTATTCATCTGTAATGGCTTCAATTTTCTTTTGGGCCTTTGCCACAGCTTTATCTATCACCATTTTTGCCTCCTCTTCTGTTGGATTCAGAAATTCAAATAAAGCGATGATACTTTTTAATGCCTCTAATAAAATTTCATTAGTTTTATAAGCCTTGAAGATATTTTTTCTCGGAGCAAGGCAATCGTGAATGCCTTTGCGCAATTCATCCCTCTGCACTGCACCTGTAATAGCCGTAATAATAGCATCTAAAGCAATGGTAATAGCTATCATGCCCCCGAAGCGGGCAAATTTGAACCAAGTAGGATAACCTATCAATTTCACCAATGCGGCTTCACCGATACGGCCTTGGCTCAGCATCCAAGATTTCCATGCGATATTCATCCCTTTTATAGCCACTCCGCCTGCGAACAAGGAAGCTATAAATCCTACAATTTCTATGGCCAATGTCCCATCAGGAAGTTCTATTTTTACTTTCTCTGATTCTTTCATGTCGCCAAAAGCCTTGATGATCTGCTCGTTAGCCGTTTTAACAAGATTGTCGTATTCTGTTTTCTGATCGGTAACAAGCCCTTGATAAGCATTACATTGATAAACCAAATTGTTCAATCGATCCAACCGGTTTTTGTTGTCCGGATAAAATAAATCTACAAGTGCCATAACTTATTAAATTTAAAAACATTGTTATTAGATTAAGATTTGTTTAAGTCTGGGGCAATTTAGAGAAAAGAATTTAAACATGCAAGCTATATTAAAAGAAATGTTTTCCCGTATGAAGTTCAAACAGGTATATTTAACATATGTTGCAAGTTGGGGACAAAATTCCGTTGTGTGTCAAAATGAGAAAAAACGCAGAGAGCTTCTATTAATAATCCAAATAAAAAAATATCAGTTTTTTTTTGGATTTGTCATTCCTATTTTTTATGTTTGCGAATAACAAAGATGATGTTTTATTTTCCTTCTTTTTCTCCCCAGAAATAAAACAGGAATCAGACAGAAGATTACCGGAGGAAATTTCAAAAGATCATTTTTGAAGTTTTCTCTTTTTTGTTTTTATCCCATAAGAACTGAATTCAAAAAAGAGAGGAGAGATATTCAAAAACCATTGTTAAACTTTTAAATTTTCATTGATTATGGCATCATTTAGAGCAACATTGGAATTTGCAGGAAAAGAGTATGATGTGCTGCACTCCGAGTATGAATTCAGTCGTACGACCGACTCTAAGGGAAAACCCTCTTCGAATATTTTGGGAGGACGCGTAGGGGTTGTTATCGAATCCACTGATGACACCGCTACTATTGAAGCCATGCTGAACAGCCAGTTCAAGCAGGTGGAGGGAAAGATTGTCTACAAGAAAATCG